>SKMI01000208.1 GCA_007121115.1 Paracoccaceae bacterium
GAGGAAGCCGCCGCGCAAGGGCTGGTCGCCGGGCTCAATGCCGCCGCGCGGGCTTTGGGGCGGCCTGCGGTGCGGTTTCAGCGAACGGACAGTTACATCGGGGTCATGATCGATGATCTGACAACGCGTGGCGTGTCAGAGCCGTATCGGATGTTCACCTCGCGGGCGGAATACCGATTGTCGCTGCGTGCAGATAACGCGGACCAGCGACTCACCCCCATGGGCGTTTCTGTCGGGTGTGTCGGGGAAGAGCGTCAGCGGCGGTTCGAGGAGAAGATGGCGACCCTGGACAAGGCCCGTGCAGCGCTGTCCTCGGCAGAATTCACGCCAACGAGGTTGCGCGAGGCCGGTTTCAAGATCAATCAGGACGGGGTCAGGCGCTCGCTCCTGGACCTCTTGTCGCTGCCGGGAATAGGGTTCGACGACTTGCTGGCGCTTGTCCCGGAGTTGCACGCCACTCCACAGTTTGCCCGGGAGCAACTGTCGCGCGAAGCGGTGTATCAGAATTATCTCTCGCGTCAGCAGGCCGAGATCGATGCCGTGCGGCGCGACGAAGCGCGGGCGATCCCGCGTGACCTGGACTTCGACCGAATCGAAGGGTTGTCCAGCGAGTTGCGCTGCAAACTCAGCGCCATCAGGCCAACATCGGTTGCGCAGGCAGCGCGCATCGACGGCATGACGCCGACGGCACTTGTGCGCC
This sequence comes from Paracoccaceae bacterium, assembly GCA_007121115.1. Lineage (GTDB taxonomy): Bacteria > Pseudomonadota > Alphaproteobacteria > Rhodobacterales > Rhodobacteraceae > Rhabdonatronobacter. Next base: position 701 of record SKMI01000208.1, read on the forward strand.
TTGTGATTCACCTGGATCACGGTCGGCGGAAACGTGCGTCATGACCATCTTCCCGGCGCTTTCCGGGCTAGATGTTTCACGTGAAACGCAGGCGCGGCTGGACATCTATCTCGCCTTGCTGCGGCGCTGGAACCCGCGGATCAACCTGGTCTCTCAGGCAACGCTGGACAATGCGTGGGGCAGGCATGTTGTGGATTCCGCGCAGCTTCTCCCTTTGTGTCCGCAGACTGCGCGGAGCTGGGTCGATCTGGGGTCAGGTGGCGGGCTGCCCGGCATCGTGGTTGCCTGCATGGCAGCGGAAACGCATCCTGCCCTGTCGGTGACACTGATCGAAAGCGATGCCCGGAAAACCGTTTTCCTGCAAACCGTTGCCCGGGAGCTCGAACTGAGCGTGCGGGTCCTGTCGCAGAGGATCGAGGCGGCGCACCCTCAACACGCTGATGTTGTGTCCGCGCGCGCGCTTGCGCCGCTGGACCGGCTTCTGTCTTACGTCGAACGTCACGTGGCCCCTGGCGGCTGCGCTCTGCTCCACAAGGGCGCGCGCTATGACGAAGAACTCTCTACAGCGCTTGCAAGCTGGGACTTTTCGTATGAGATTTACCCCAGCCGAACCGCCGCTGCTTCGGTCATTCTCAAAATCGAAGGTCTCTGCCGTGCCTGAAACCCGCATCGTTACCATCGCAAACCAGAAGGGCGGCGTCGGCAAGACAACAACGGCCATCAACCTTGCCGCAGCATTGGCGGAGCGTGGGCAAACGGTGCTGGTCATCGATCTCGACCCGCAGGGCAATGCGTCTACCGGCCTAGGTGTCGACGCGGGACAACGCCAGCTCACCAGCTACGATCTGATCCTCGGGGATGTGGCCGCCGCGGCGATCATACAGGACACGGGGATCCGCAACCTCGCCATATGTCCGGCAAATGCGGATCTTGCGTCGGCGGACCTTGAACTCGCGGATCATCGTGATCGCACCCATGCCCTGCGCACGGCACTGTATCAGCCAGACCTGGCCGAGGGGCAATACAACTACATTCTCATCGACTGTCCGCCCTCGCTCAACCTCTTGACAATCAACGCACTTGTGGCGTCGCATGCGGTTCTCGTGCCGCTGCAAAGCGAATTTTTCGCGCTGGAAGGGCTGTCACAACTCATGCTCACGGTGCGCGAGGTGCGCCAATCCGCCAACCCATCCCTGCGTTTCGAAGGTGTCCTGCTGACCATGTATGATCAACGCAACAAGCTCTCGCAACAGGTTGAGCAGGATGCGCGTGCGACCCTCGGCGATCTGGTCCTGAACACGGTCATCCCCCGCAATGTCCGGGTCAGCGAGGCGCCCTCGCACGCCTTGCCTGTGCTGAGCTACGACACGGCGTCACGCGGGGCCATTGCCTACCGAGCTTTGGCGCGCGAACTGCTGCTGAAACACGGAAAACTGAAAGCGCAAGGAGAATTGATGTGACCGAACGCAGGTCGGACCGCCGCGGGCTCGGCCGTGGGCTCTCGGCGCTCATGGCGGATATACACGCAACCCCGGCCGATGGCAGCGAAAACGCGCCCGATGCCGGTGTCCGTGTCGTGCCGATCGAGGCCCTGTCGCCAAACCCTGACCAGCCTCGCCGCAGCTTTTCCGAAGCTGCGCTCCAGGAGCTGGCGGCGTCCATTCGGGAACGCGGCATCATTCAGCCGCTGATCGCCAGGCCGGTTGCCAACCAGACGGATCGCTTCGAGATCGTCGCCGGTGAGCGGCGCTGGCGGGCGGCACAACTGGCACAACTGCACGAGGTCCCGGTCCTGCTGCGCGACCTGTCGGATACCGAGGTGCTGGAGGTCGCGATCATCGAGAACATCCAGCGCGCCGACCTCAACCCGATCGAAGAGGCCACCGGTTACCGTCAGTTGATCGAGCGCTTCGGCCATACGCAGGACAAACTCGCCGCCGCCATGGGCAAGAGCCGCAGCCACATCGCCAATCTCATGCGGCTCCTGACATTGCCGGCCGATGTGCAGCAACTGGTCAGTGGCGGCAAGTTGAGTGCCGGGCACGCGCGGGCGCTGGTGAGCACCGAGAACCCGACCGAACTCGCCCGCCAGGTCATCGCGCGCGGTCTGTCAGTGCGGCAGACCGAGGCATTGGCCCAGACTCCGGACAAACCCCGCCGCCGCAGCGCTGCGCCCAAAGGGCCGCCCAAGGATGCGGACACGCGAATCCTGGAGCAGGATCTGGCCACGAACCTGGGCATGTCGGTCAGCATCGACCATCACCCGGGTGGCGAGGGCCGGATGATAATCCGATACAAGTCATTGGAACAATTGGATCATCTCTGTCAGGCTCTGTCCTTCAACCGCTGAAACGGGGTCCAGCAGACCCTCGCGCCCATTCATTCGGCAGCTTCGGTCTGGCCGCCCACCAATCCGACGATATCCATCATGATCCGGTTCAACTGGAAATCCTTGGGTGTATAGACCGCTGCCACCCCGAAGCCTCGCAACTGGGCCGCGTCTTCCTCGGGAATGATCCCGCCCACGATCACCGGCACATCGCCCAGTCCCGCCTCGTGCATCTGACGCATCACCGTGCGGACCAGCGGCACATGACTGCCGGAAAGGATGGACAGGCCCACCACATGCGCCTGTTCTTCCTTTGCCGCGCGCACGATCTCGTCCGGGGTCAGCCGGATGCCTTCGTACTGGATTTCCATCCCGCAGTCGCGCGCCCGCGCAGCGATCTGCTCGGCGCCGTTGGAGTGCCCGTCCAGCCCAGGCTTGCCGACAACGAATTTCAGCCGCCGCCCGAGGCGCGCCGAGACCGCATCCACTGCGGCCCGGATCTCGTCCAGACCTTCGGTCCGATTCGATGGCGCCGCAGAAACCCCCGTCGGCGCGCGGTATTCCCCGAATGCGGCCCGGATCGCCGCGCCCCACTCGCCCGTTGTGGCCCCGGCGCGCGCGGCAGCCAACGTGGGCTCCATGATGTTGGTCCCGTCCCGCGCCGCCGTGCGCAGATCGGCCAGCGCCGCCTGCACCCGCGTCTCGTCGCGGGTCGCGCGCCACGCCTGCAGTCGTGCGATCTGGTCCGCCTCGGCTTCGGCATCCACCGTCATGATCGCGCCCTCGCCCGCGGTCAGGGGCGATGCTTCGCTCGTGGTGAACCGGTTCACCCCCACCACCACCGTCTCGCCGCTTTCGATCCCGGCCAGCCGCGCCGCGTTCGATTCCACCAGCGCGCGCTTCATGTGCCCAATCGCCTTGACCGCGCCGCCCATGGCGTCGATCTGCGCCAGTTCCGCGCGCGCCCCGTCTTTCAGCGCATCCACCTTGCGCTCCACAGCAGGGTTGCCCTCGAACAGATCGTCGTATTCCAGCAGATCGGTCTCATAGGCCAGCACTTGCTGCATCCGGAGTGACCATTGCTGGTCCCAGGGTCGCGGCAGTCCCAGCGCCTCGTTCCAGGCCGGAAGCTGCACCGCCCGCGCCCGCGCGGACTTGGACAGCGTCACCGCCAGCATCTCGATCAGGATGCGATAGACGTTGTTTTCCGGCTGCTGCTCGGTCAGTCCCAGCGAATTCACCTGCACCCCGTAGCGGAAGCGCCGGAAGCGCGGGTCGTCCACCCCGTAACGGTCGCGGCAGATCTCGTCCCACAACTCGGTAAACGCCCGCATCTTGCACAGTTCGGTGACAAACCGGATACCCGCGTTCACAAAGAAGCTGATCCGCCCCACCATCGCCGGAAACTCTGCCTCGGGCACCTTCCCGCGCAGGTCGTCCAGCACCGCCGTGGCCGTGGCCAGCGCAAAGGCCAGTTCCTGCTCCGGCGTCGCCCCCGCCTCCTGCAGGTGATAGGAACAGACGTTCATCGGGTTCCATTTCGGCATCTTCGCCCGGGTCCAGGCCGCCACATCGGTGATCATCCGCAGCGAAGGCTCGGGCGGGCAGATATAGGTCCCGCGCGACAGGTATTCCTTGATGATGTCGTTCTGCACCGTGCCCTGCAGTTTCGAGACATCGGCCCCCTGCTCTTCAGCCACCACGGTATAGAGCGCCAGCAGCCAGGGCGCCGTGGCGTTGATGGTCATCGAGGTGTTCATCTGCTCCAGCGGGATCGCGTCGAACAGCATCCGCATGTCGCCCAGATGCGCCACCGGCACGCCCACCTTGCCGACCTCGCCGCGGGCCAGCACATGGTCGCTATCGTATCCGGTCTGCGTCGGCAGGTCGAAAGCCACACTCAACCCCGTCTGCCCCTTGGACAGGTTGTTGCGATAAAGCGCGTTCGAGGCCGCGGCGGTGGAATGCCCGGCATAGGTGCGGAACAGCCAGGGCTTGTCACGGGCAACAGCGGTATCGGTCATCCGGGCCTCATCGATCAGACAGCGTTACGCCCATGGCGCAACTTTGTTTCCTGCTGGATCGCCCAGGCGCAACATCATGTCAACCCGAAATCGCTGCAGCGCGGCAAGCCCGAATTGCCCATGCAACAGTGCAACCGGCTCAGCCCAGTTCCACGCTGCCGCCCTCACCGATCCCCTTCCACCACTTGATCTCGATCTCCAGACTGTGCTGTGTGCCCTTGCTGCCCTTGTCCTCGTCCTCCGCCTTGATCTCCAGCACAAGCTGGCCGGGCAGGTCCAGCACCAGTTCATTCTCCCCCTGCTTCAGCGTCACCTGCCCGTCTTCGATCCTGTCGGCAATCGCGCGCAGGAAGGCGCAGACTTCGCTGCGGCTCTTGCGCTCCTCGCTTTCAAAGAGGGTGATCTCGCGCCCCATGATGCTCTCCTTCTGCTGTGGTCCGGCCCGAGTATCGCGATGAACGGGTCGCCACGCATTGATTCCCGTCAATTGCCACACCGGCTTCGGGACGCTCCGGGCACTGTCAATATTCCGTTGTCCAATGCGGCATATGCTGTAAAGCAGGGATATGACCACGACCGTCGAACTGCCGTATTGGGTCCTTCTGCTGGTGCTGGGATTCGCGGCCGTTGCGGCGTTGGACCGGGTGCTTGTCCCGTCGGTCCGCTGGTTCCTGCGTCGCCGGATGCAGCGTGCCGTGGACCGGCTGAATCAGCGCCTTTCGGTGCCGATCCAGCCCTTCAAGCTGATGCGCCGACAGGATCAGGTCACGCGTCTGATCTACGACCCGCAGGTGATGGAGGCGGTCTCTGCCTATGCAGCCGAACAGGGCATGCCGCAAGACATCGCCTTCGAGCGCGCCCGCTCCTACGCGCGCGAGATCGTGCCCGGCTTTTCCACCGCCACCTATTTCGGTTTTGCCACCAAGCTGGCGCAGAAGATCAGCCAGGGGCTCTACGAGGTCCACCTGGGCGGGGCCGAAGACAGCGCGCTGCGCAACATCGATCCGCGTGCGGCGGTGGTCTTTGTCATCAACCACCGCTCCAACATGGATTACGTGCTGGTCACATGGCTCGCCTCGCGCCATTCGGCGCTGTCCTATGCGGTGGGGGAATGGGCGCGGATCTGGCCGCTGAAGGCGCTGATCCGGGCCATGGGTGCCTATTTCATCCGGCGGCGTTATTCCAACCACCTCTACCGCGCGGTGCTGGCGCGCTACGTGCAGATGTCGGTGGAACAAGGCACCACCCAGGCGATCTTTCTCGAGGGCGGGCTCAGCCTCGATGGCAGTGTCGGCTCGGCGCGGCTGGGCCTGCTGACCTATATCGTGCGCGATTTCAAGCCCGATGCCGGGAACGGCGCCGGGCGTGATGTGGTCTTTGTCCCGGTCGGGGTCAACTATGACCGGGTGCTCGAAGACCGCGTGCTGATCGCAGCACAGGCCGCGAAAAAACGCCGGTTCCCGGTGCAGCCTCGGGTGATTGCGCGCTTTGTCGCCGGGGTGCTGTGGAAACGCCTGCGCGGCCGCTTCGAGCGGTTCGGTCATGCGACGGTCTGCTATGGCGCACCCGTGTCCTTGCGGGATTTCCTGCAGAGCGCCCCCGCCGCGTCGGTCGAGGCGCTGGGCGAAAGCCTGACGGCGCGCATCCGCGCCACCGTGCCGATCCTGCCGGTGCCGCTGGCCGCTGCCGCCATGGCCGAAAGCGATGACCCGCAGGACCGGGCCGCCCTGATCGACCGGGCCACCACGCTCGTGCAGGACCTAGAGGACCGCGGCGCCTGGCTGCAACTGACCGGAGGCACGGTCGAGTCGGCGATGGAGTCCGGGTTGCAGGCCCTGGCGCTGCGCGGGATCATCACGCAGGACGGGACAAGGTTCAGCCGAGTCGCCAAGCAGGACGAGGTTCTGCAATTCTACGCCGCCTCGGTCCGGCAAAGGCTTGGCGAACAGGGCCTGACGACGGCCGCGCCGCGCAATCCTTCGGTTATTCCCTCCCCGAACCCGGGATGATGCGGCATCGCCTGCGACGGAAGCGACATAAAATTACAATTTCGGCTGAACATGGGTTGCAATGTTGCGCACCCGATTCTATCCATGCTGCAAGGCCGCATCAATTCTGCAATGCGGCGAAATCTGGATGGAGGCACCCATGGCGCTGGACGGAAACGGCGGGATTGCGGCCTATGACGCGCCCGAAAAGGACCTGTACGAACTGGGCGAAATGCCCCCGCTCGGCCATGTGCCGAAGCAGATGTATGCCTGGGCGATCCGGCGCGAACGCCACGGTGAACCCGACACCGCGATGCAGGTCGAGGTCGTGGACACCTGGGAACTCGACAGCCACGAGGTGCTGGTCCTGGTGATGGCCGCGGGCGTCAACTACAACGGCGTCTGGGCGTCGCTTGGCGTGCCGATCTCGCCCTTCGATGTGCACAAGGCCCCCTATCACATCGCCGGGTCCGATGCGGCGGGCATCGTCTGGGCCGTGGGCGACAAGGTCAAGCGCTGGAAGGTCGGCGACGAGGTGGTCATCCACTGCAATCAGGATGACGGCGACGACGAACACTGCAACGGCGGCGACCCCATGTATTCGCCCAGCCAGCGCATCTGGGGCTACGAAACCCATGACGGCAGCTTCGCGCAGTTCTGCCGCGCGCAGGCGCAGCAATTGATGCCGCGCCCCAAGCACCTGACCTGGGAGGAATCCGCCTGCTACACGCTGACGCTGGCCACCGCCTACCGGATGCTCTTCGGCCATGAACCCCATGACCTGAAACCCGGCCAGAACGTGCTGGTCTGGGGCGCCTCGGGCGGGCTTGGCTCCTACGCCATCCAGCTCATCAACACCGCCGGGGCGAACGCGATCGGCGTGATCTCCGAGGAAGACAAGCGCGATTTCGTCATGGGACTGGGTGCCAAGGGCGTGATCAACCGCCGCGATTTCAACTGCTGGGGGCAACTGCCCACGGTCAACACGCCGGAATACAACGACTGGCTGAAGGAAGCGCGCAAGTTCGGCAAGGCGATCTGGGACGTCACCGGCAAGGGCGTGAACGTCGACATGGTCTTCGAACACCCGGGCGAGGCGACCTTCCCCGTCTCCACCCTCGTCGTCAAGAAGGGCGGCATGGTGGTGATCTGCGCCGGGACCACCGGCTACAACTGCACCTTTGACGTGCGCTACATGTGGATGCATCAGAAGCGGTTGCAGGGCAGCCATTTCGCGCATCTGAAGCAGGCCGCCGCCGCCAACCAGCTGATGGTCGAGCGCCGCCTGGACCCCTGCATGTCCGAGGTCTTCCCCTGGGAGGAAATCCCGGCGGCACACATGAAGATGCGCCGCAACGAACACAAGCCTGGCAACATGGCCGTGCTGGTGCAGGCCCCGCAGCCCGGTCTGCGCACCTTCGAGGACACGCTCGAGGCCAGCCGCAACCGCTAAGCGCGCGGAAATCCGCTCGGAAACCGGGCCGCTTCGCAAGAAGCGGCCCATCGCGTTTCCGTGTCTCCGGGTATCAACCTTTTCTAAACCAAGCGCCGCCTAGGCTGACAGACAACGCGGAACCAAGCCGCGACTGTTCATTTTCCGCCGAGGTGTCGCCGTGCATCATGACTGGATGATCGAGGTTCTTGAGGATCTCAGGGCCTATTCGCACGAAAACCGCCTGCATCGGCTGGCCGAGGAGCTTGCGGCGTTGCGGCTGGTGGCATTGACCGAGATCGCATCGGTCGACGTGACCGCCCGGACCGCCGATTGTCCGGCACACGCGACGCCGGGCGAACAGAGGGACCGCGATTGTGCGCATCACCGCCCGCAGCGCACAATCCCGCCCCTGACCTCTCCCCCCGGTCGGGATTTCTGACCGCCGGGGCTGTGGCCTGCCGCCTGAATCCCGCCGTTGAACATGACCGGCCGGGCAACTTCGCACTCCACCCGCCGCGCCCCTTGGGCTAGGGTCGCGGCATGAACACGCCCGCGCTCGCAGAACCTCTGTCCGAAGATCAGGCCGAAGCCTGGGACCGGGTCGCTGCGGTGCTTGAAGGCGCAGGCGTCGATCTGACCGAGGCGACCACCCGCCCCCCCGCCGACGATGCCGCGCCGCAGCTTCTGGCGATTCTGGGCAAGGCCGGATCGGGCAAGACCATGCTGCTGGCGCAGCTCACCCGCGCGCTGACCGAGGCTGGGGTAGAACCCGTGAGCGGCGATTACGAGCCACGCCGCCGCCCGAATCAGCGCCGTCTGGCGATCCTGGCGCCCACCAACAAGGCCGCCAGCGTCTTGCGCACGCGCGGCGTCCCCGCCACGACCATTCACCGGATCATCTACACCCCCGTCTATGACCCGGAATACGAAAAGATCGCCCACTGGCTGGCCGAAAACGGCGCCCGCCCGCAGATCGAGGGGCTGAGCGAGGCCGCGCTGGACCGCGCCGCCGCCTTCTACGCCAATGTCCCCTCCATTCCCGGCGCGCTGGCCGCTGCGGGGCTGCGCGGGTCCGATTTCATTCGCGGCTGGAAGCGGCGCGACGATCCGCTGGACATCGGCTTCGTCGATGAAAGCTCCATGCTGGATGCGCGCCAGCTTGCGGACCTGCAGGAGATCTTTTCCACGCTGATCCTGTTCGGCGACCCGGCGCAATTGCCGCCCGTGGGCGATTCGGGGGCGATGGTCTTCGACACACTGCCCGAGGGCCAGCGCGTCACGCTTTCGCGCATCCACCGGCAGGCGCGCGGCAACCCCATTCTGGACCTGGCGCACGCGCTGGGCGACCCGGACCTCGGCTTCGAGGATTTCGAGCGCATGGTCGAGGATGCCGCCACCCGCGACGACCGCGTGGCGGTTGCCCGCGCCGTCGATGCCGGGCTGATGGCACGCTCGCCGGTGCTGGTCTGGCGCAACGCCACGCGCATCCGCCTGATCCACGCCTTTCGCGCCGCCCATGACGCGCCCGACGACGCGCTCCTGCCCGGCGAGCCGCTGATCTGCGACGGGCTGGAACTGCCGCTGAAGCACCGCAACAAGCGGCTGGACCTGGAAGCGCGCGGGCTGATCAAGGGCGCGCAGGCGATCTATCTGGGCCCCGGCAAGCGGCCCGGGTTCTCGCGCCTGCATCTGGTGGGGCTGGAGGAGCCGCAGATTTCCGTGGCCTCCATCGTCAAGATCGAACGCGCCGAGGAGGAAGAGCCCTTCATCCCCTATGCCGCCCATATGGGCGCGGCCTTCCTGCACGGTGCGGCGGTGACGATCCACAAGGCTCAAGGCTCGCAATGGCCCGAAGTGCAGGTCTTTGCCCCCGACCTGTTCGCCGCCGCCCGCGCCGGGCGGACCGAGGCCGGGATCGCGCTCTGGAAGCGGCTGGCCTATGTTGCCATCACCCGGGCCGAAGCGCGGCTGCACTGGGTGGTGCGCAACCGCCTGCGCCGCCCCACCGAGCCGCTGGGCACCGCCGATCTGCAGACCGCGCCCGCGCCCATGACCCTTTCGGCCCCGAAAGCGTGACGGCAATGATAACCGCATCCGAGGACCGGCGCGCGAGAACGCAACGTCAGGCTGGGCGCAAGTCGTCGGGGCTGACCACAACGCGGGTCTTCGCGCCCATCAGCTCCATCAGGACGTAGACGCGACTTTCCGGGGCGATGCGCTCGACCGTTGCGGCGAAATTCGCGAATGGCCCGCGGGTCAGCAACACCGCGTCGCCCGGTTCGAATTGCTCCGGCGGCAACAGTTTACCCTCGTCATCGCAGCGCAGCATCAGCGCGCTGACCAGATCAGGCGGCACCGGGGTCGGCTCGGCGCCCAGGGTGACCAGCCGGGTGATGCCATAGGTCGAATTGACCGCACGCCAGCCACCCCGGAGCCGGTCAAGACCGACGAAGATGTAACCCGGAAACAGCGGGCGCAATTGCGTGACGAACTTGCCACGGACGCGCCTTGTGTCTTCCTGCAATGGCAGGAAGGTCTCGAACCCCTGGCGGATCAGGTTTCGATTGGCAATCTTGTGGCTGTTCGGCTTCAACTGCGCCAGAAACCAGGTGGCGCTGCGGTCGTCGTCACTCATGTTTCCCCGTTCGGTTGCTGCGGCAAGATGCGCTCAAACGCAAGCGAACTCAAGGCGCACGCGCAGCGATACGCTTGCATGGGGTGCGGTCACGCCTTGCACGCGTGATGCGGTGCACAAGGGGCCATGGATCCGCACTCCGGGCGGGCACCGGGATTTGTGGCGCGGCGCGGATGGAGCCGCGCGGAGTCGGATCGCTGCCCGTGCCGATGCCGCTTGCTCTTCTTCGCAGGTGCAGAAATTCTTCTTGCGAGCGGGGCGCGCGGGCGATAGCGTAGCGATTGCGCATGCGCTTTGAAGTGCCTCATTGCGCGGCAACGCACGGCAAGATGCGTTAACCTTTATCCCATATCGTGAAGTTTCCCGCTTGCATGCCCGGGGTCGGGTATGTATCGCTCAAAAGTGAGCGATCATGTCGATGGCATTTCACATCGCGATACCGGCACACCCCAGGCGCCCCTCGGCAGTCCTGGTGCGGTAGCCTGAGAAGAACCCCGTCACCCATGAGCACCCAGCGAAGCGCGCTGCGCGAGGATGTGAAGTTCCGCATCCTGCGCCTGCTCCATGACAATCCCGAGATGAGCCAGCGCGAGCTTGCCCGGGAAGTCGGGGTGAGCACCGGCGGCGTTCATTACGTCCTTGGCGCGCTTGTCGAAAAAGGCATGCTGAAGCTTGGCAATTTCACCGCCGCGAAGGACAAGCGGCGCTATGCCTATGTGCTGACGCCGCACGGGATTGCCGAGCGGGCCCGGCTCACCCGCAGCTTCATGCTGCGCAAGATGGCGGAATACGAAGCGCTGAAGGCCGAGATCGAAGAGGTCGGGGCTGATCTTTCCGAACAGGATATGGTCGAGATCCGTGCGCGGTTGAAGGCGGAGAATTGAGCCGCGTTGGCTTTCAGAGCCGGGACGGCGTGCCGGGGCGAACGCGGCTGCTCCTCGGTTCGGTGATTTCAAACATGGGTGTTGAACGATGAAGATTGCGATGATCGGCACGGGCTATGTCGGCCTGGTCTCGGGCGTCTGCTTTTCCGATTTCGGCCATGACGTGGTCTGTGTCGACAAGCTGCCCGAAAAGGTCGCGCGGCTGGAACGCGGCGAGGTGCCGATCTACGAGCCGGGGCTCGATGCCGTACTGGCGCGCAATGTCGAGGCCGGGCGGCTGCGCTTCACCACCGATCTGGCCGAGGCGGTGGACGGCGCCGATGCGGTGTTCATCGCCGTCGGCACGCCCACGCGGCGCGGGGACGGGCATGCCGATCTGACCTATGTGATGGGCGCCGCCGCGGATATTGCCCGTGCGCTGACCGGGTATGCGGTGGTTGTGACCAAATCCACCGTACCCGTGGGCACCAACCGCAAGGTCGCCGAGGTGCTCCGCGTCACGCGCCCGGATGCCGATTTCGACGTGGCCTCCAACCCCGAATTCCTGCGCGAGGGGGCGGCGATCGACGATTTCATGAAGCCCGACCGCGTGGTGGTCGGCGTGGAAAGCGACCGGGCCCGCGAAGTCATGGGGGATATCTACCGTCCGCTGTTCCTGCGCGATTTCCCCATCGTCTACACCGATCTGGAATCGGCCGAGATGATCAAATACGCCGCGAATGCGTTTCTGGCGACGAAGATCAGCTTCATCAACGAGATCGCGGCGCTGTGCGAGCGTGTCGGCGCGGATGTGAAATCCGTCGCCCGCGGCATGGGGCTCGACGGGCGTATAGGCAACAAGTTCCTGCATGCGGGGCCGGGATATGGCGGGTCGTGCTTTCCCAAGGACACCACCGCGCTGGCGCGGATCGGGCAGGAGCACGGAGTGCCGCAGCGGATCACCGAGACGGTGATCACCGTGAACGATGCGACCAAGCGACGGATGATCGACAAGGTGCTGGATCTGTGCGGCGGGTCGGTCAACGGCAAGACCATCGCGGTGCTGGGCGTGACCTTCAAGCCCGAGACCGACGACATGCGCGAGGCGCCCAGCTTGACGATCATCCCGGCGCTGGTGGGCAGCGGTGCGCAGGTTCGCGTGGTCGATCCCCATGGCCGCCGCGAGGGCGAGGCGCTGCTGCCCCGCGTCGACTGGCGCGAGGATCCCTATGCCGCCGCCGAAGGCGCGGATTGCCTGCTGATTCTGACCGCGTGGAACCAGTTCCGCGCGCTCGACCTCAAGCGCCTTGCGGCGGCAATGGCGACCCCGGTGATGGCGGATCTGCGCAACATCTACGATCCTGATGCTGCTGCTGCGGCGGGTTTCGTGGCGTATCGCTCGGTTGGGCGGCCGACAGTGCCGGGCCTGACTGCAGCGCCCGCGGCGGCTGAATAAGGCGCGCCCGCGGCACCGGGACGGCCGGGCTCATCGGCTTCCATCTCGCAGAACTGCTGCTGGCCGAGGGATATCAGGCCCACGGCTATGAGGGATCATTACGACGTCACCCTCAAGCAGCGCCGCCATGCCACGCTGCACCAGACCCCGGGCTTTTCCGCGACCGAGGCGATGCTGGAGGAGCAGGCGCAGCTTGACACTGTCGCGGATGACTTCGCGCCCGACGTGATCGTCCATCTCGCCGCGCAGGCCGGGGTGCGCTACAGTCTGGAGAACCCCCGCGCCTATATCGACGCCAATGTGATCGGCACCTTCAACGTGATGGAGGC
>SKMI01000311.1 GCA_007121115.1 Paracoccaceae bacterium
CAGCCCCGTTTCGGCGGGCCAGTTGGCGGGCATCATCAAGCTGATCCGCGCGGGCGACATCTCGGGCAAGATCGCCAAGGACCTGTTCGAGATCGTCTACACCGAAGGCGGCGACCCGGCCGAGATCGTGGACGCGCGCGGCATGAAGCAGGTCACCGACACCGGCGCCATTGAAAAAGCTGTGGACGAGATCATCGCCGCCAACCCCGCGCAGGTGGAAAAGGCCAAGGCCAACCCCAAGCTCGCAGGCTGGTTCGTGGGGCAGGTGATGAAGGCCACCGGCGGCAAGGCCAACCCCAAGGCGGTGAACGAGATCGTCACAGCGAAGCTGGGGCTGTAGACCCGCCCGCGTTTACCTTTGGGCGCGGGCGCGGTAACAGGGGCGGGTCGCGCCATCTGGGGAGCCTGCAATGCAGCAGTACGAGTATCGCGCCATTCCCGCCCCCGACCGGGCGGCCAAGGTCAAGGGCATCAAGGACCCCGCCGCGCGCCACGCCCATACGCTCAGCGAACTCATGAACGAGATGGCCGCCGAGGGGTGGGAATACCTGCGCGCCGATGTCCTGCCCTGCACCGAGCGCAAGGGGCTGACCGGGACGCAGACGGTCTATAACACCATGCTGGTCTTCCGCCGCCTGACCGCCGACGCGCTCGCCGAAGCGCTGGCCCGCGAGGCCGAGGTCGCGCAGGCCCGTGCCGCCGCCACGGCGCCAATGGCCGCCCCGTCGCCGGACGCAGACCCCCTCCCCGCGCTCGACGCGCCGACCGATCCGGGCCAAGGCGTCTTTGCCACCGAACGCGACGCCGCGATGACCGAGCCGCCGCAGGACCCGTCACCACAAGCACCCGCTTTCAACGGAGGCGCCGAAACCGATCTGCACGCCCGCGCGGACCATGGCGACGCGGCCCCTGAACCCCCAGCCGAAACGCCTGTCGAATCGCCGTCAACCGCAACCGACCCCGCCAATGTGCGGCCGTTGAGCGCGCGCGTGCCCGATGGTGCGGCGCCGCCTCTGGTCTTGCGCCGGGATGCCGATCAGCCGGTCACCGCCGCGCAAGAGGGTGAAGGGGACCGGGATCAGGGCGAAGACCCGGACGCGCCACGGCGTCGCCTCGGCTGGCCCTTCACCCACTGATATCGAGCGAAAGCGCGTGGATGCGCGCCACCAGATCGGCGCCAAGCGCACCATGCACCGCCCGGTGTCGGGCGATACGGGACATCGGCGCGAAGGCCTCGGCCCGGATGCGGACGTCGAAATGGGTCTCTCCGCCTTCGCGCCACCCTGCGTGGCCGCGATGGTCTTCGCTCACATCCTCGACCCGCAATTCAGCGGGCGCGAAAGCCGCGCGCAGCGCTGATTCGATTTCATCACGAACAGACATTTTTCCGGCAAGCCCCTTCATTCATCCGCAGAAAAAACTAAACTCTCCGCTCCGAGTCGCAAGTGGTTGCGTCGTCGAGCGGGTCCGCGACCTGCTGCGGATCACCGAAGACACAGAACAGAACGAACAAGGCAGATCAGGGGTCCCCGCGCCAGATGAGCAAAAAGTCGCCCTTCGATTTCGACATCCGCGCCTCGGCGGACAAGAAGCGCCGGACGCGCGGTCGCCGGGGCATGTCGGGCGCATGGGAGACCTCGCAGCGGCAGTGCGAACACCCGGGATGTTCACGGCCCGGGCAGTACCGGGCACCGAAATCGCCGGACTCGCTCGATGAATACTACTGGTTCTGCAAGGACCATGCGCGCGAGTATAATCTGAAATGGAACTTCTTCGCCGGGCAGACCGAAGACGAGATGATGGAGTCCATGGAGCGCGAACGCGTCTGGGGTCGGGCCACGCGGCCCATGGGCAGCCCCGATGAACAGCGAGCGTGGCAGCGGCTGGGCGTGGAAGACCCGCACGCGATCCTGGGCGAAAAGGCGACCCGCAACCCCGGCACCCGCCCGGGCAGCGGCGCCGCCCGCCGCCTGCCGCCGACCGAGCGCCGCGCGCTGGAAATCCTCGATGCCCGCGACAGCTGGAGCCGTAGCGAAATTCGGAAGCAATACAAATCGCTGGTCAAGGATCTGCACCCGGACATGAACAAGGGCAACCGCGCGGACGAGGAGCGGCTGCAGGAGGTCGTCTGGGCCTGGGACCAGATCCGCGAAAGCCGCAACTTCCGCGACTGACCCGGCAGCTCTCGCCCCGTTGACCGCCGCCCCGGTTCTGCGCCATGACGGGATGAACGCGGTGGCAAGGAGGGGCGGCAATGGCCTTCAGGACCCTGGACGACATGGATTTCGCGGGCAAGGTGGCGCTGGTCCGGGTGGATATCAACGTGCCGGTTGAAAACGGGCAGGTGACCGATACCACACGGATCGACCGGATCGTCCCGACCATCCGCCACATCCTTGAGGCGGGCGGCAAGGCGGTACTGCTGGCCCATTTCGCCCGACCCAAGGGCAAGCACGTGCCCGAAATGTCGCTTGCGCAGGTGCGCCCGGCGCTGGAGGCCGCACTCGGCCAGCCGGTGGGTTTTGCCGAGGACTGCATCGGCATGGTCGCCAAGCGCGCCGTGGCCGAGATGCCGGACGGCGGTGTGCTGCTGCTGGAAAACACCCGCTTCCATCCGGGCGAGGAGAAGAATGACCCGGAACTCGCCGCTTCCATGGCTGCGCTGGGCGATATCTACGTCAATGACGCGTTTTCGGCGGCGCACCGCGCGCATGCCTCGACCGAAGGCATTGCGCGGCAACTGCCGTCGTGCGCCGGGCGACTGATGGAGGCGGAACTGACCGCATTGCAGGCCGCGCTGGGCGATCCCGCGCGCCCCGTGGCTGCAGTGGTCGGCGGGGCCAAGGTTTCCACCAAGCTGGACCTGCTGTCCAACCTGATCACCCGCGTGGATCACCTGATCATCGGCGGCGGCATGGCCAACACCTTTCTGGCCGCCAGGGGCGTGGGCGTGGGCAAGTCGCTGGCCGAACACGACATGGCCGGGACCGCCCGCCAGATCATGGAGCAGGCCGCGGCCATGGGCTGCACCATCCACCTGCCCCCGGACATCGTTGTCGCCCGCGAGTTCGCCGCCAATGCCGCGCACGAGGTGCTGCCCGCCGACCAATGCCCCGATGACGCGATGATCCTGGATGCCGGGCCGCTGGCGGTGGCCGAGATCAACGCCTTGCTGGCCACCTGCCGGACGCTGATCTGGAACGGCCCGCTGGGCGCGTTCGAGATCACGCCCTTTGACGCCGCCACCAACGCCTGCGCGCAGGAGGCCGCGCGGCTGACAGGCCTCGGGGAGTTGACCTCGGTTGCGGGGGGCGGCGACACGGTGGCGGCGCTGAACCGGGCCGGGGCGGCGGACGGCTTCAGCTATATCTCCACCGCCGGGGGCGCCTTCCTCGAATGGATGGAAGGCCGGACCCTGCCCGGTGTCGCGGCGCTGGAAAGCTGAGGCAACCCGCCCCGGCGGCCAAGGCGAAAAACCCGGGCCTGCCCCCTTTCAATAGTCTGGCAATTGCCTATGCTGCAGGTCAGCGAGATGGATACCCCGATGACGAGTTCGATCGACTACGGCAACCTGATGCATGACGCCATGCGTGCGCTGATCCGCGAGGTGATGTCGCAGGTGGCGCGCGACGGGCTGCCCGGGGCGCATCATTTCTTCATCACCGTGGACACCACCCACCCCGAGATGGAAATGGCCGACTGGCTGCGCGACCGCTACCCGTCCGAGATCACGCTGGTGATCCAGAACTGGTTCGACAACCTGCAGGTCGATGAAAACGGCTTTGCCATCACGCTGAATTTCGGCAATTCGCCCGAGCCGCTGTATATTCCGCTGGACGCGATCAGCACCTTCGTCGACCCGTCGGTCGAATTCGGCCTGCGGTTCGAACTGACCGCCTCGGACGATGACGTGGACGAGGATGACGACGAAGCACCGATGCTGGAAGACGCCGAACCCGAGGACGAGCCGAAATCGGGCGAAGTGGTCAGCCTGGACAAGTTCCGCAAGTGACAACCCCGGTATGCACCCGCATACCGATTGATTTCACCGCCCCCGCAGGCTAGAGCAGGCGCGAACCCGCCGCCATTTGCCGCACGGACCCTGCGAGGAGCCTTCCATGAGTGATTTCCGCGTTGAAACCGACAGTTTCGGCCCGCTGAACGTCCCCGCCGACCGCTACTGGGGCGCCCAGACCCAGCGCTCGATCCGGAATTTCCCCATCGGCTGGGAACGTCAGCCGATCAAGATCGTCCGCGCGCTGGGCGCCATCAAGCAGGCCGCCGCCACAGTCAACATGGCGCAGGGCAAACTGGACAAGCGGCTGGGCGACGCCATCACCGCTGCCGCCGCGGAGGTTTACGAAGGCCGCTTCGACGATCACTTCCCGCTGGTGGTCTGGCAGACCGGATCGGGCACGCAGTCGAACATGAACGCGAACGAGGTGATCTCGAACCGCGCGATCGAGATGCTGGGCGGCACGCTGGGCTCCAAGGACCCGGTGCACCCGAACGACCATTGCAACATGTCGCAGTCGTCGAATGACACCTTCCCCACCGCCATGCATGTGGCCACCGCGCTGCAGGCCCATGACGTGCTGCTGCCGGGGCTGGAGAAACTGCACGCCGCGCTGGAGGCCAAGGCCGAGGCGTTCAAGGACATCATCAAGATCGGCCGCACCCATACGCAGGACGCCACGCCGCTGACGCTGGGCCAGGAATTCGGCGGCTACGCGCATCAGGTCGCCATGGGCATCCGGCGGGTGAAGGCCGCGCTGCCCGCGATCTATGAACTGGCGCAGGGCGGGACTGCGGTCGGCACGGGGCTGGCCACGAAAACCGGCTGGGCCGAGGATGTGGCGGCGGAAATCGCGCGCATCACCGGCCTGCCCTTCGTCACCGCGCCCAACAAGTTCGAGGCGCTGGCCGCCCATGACGCCATGGTCGCGATGTCGGGCGCGCTGCGGGGCGTGGCCGCCAGCCTCTACAAGATCGCCAACGACCTGCGCTTCCTGGGCTCCGGCCCGCGCTCGGGGCTGGGCGAGTTGATCCTGCCCGAGAACGAGCCCGGAAGCTCGATCATGCCCGGCAAGGTCAACCCCACGCAGGCCGAGGCGCTGACCCAGGTCTGCGCCCATGTCATGGGCAATGACGCCGCCGTGGGCTTTGCAGGCTCGCAGGGTCATTTCGAACTGAACGTCTACAAGCCGATGATGGCCTATAACGTGCTGCAATCCATGCAGCTTCTGGGCGATGCGTCGATGGCCTTCACCGATAACATGGTGGCGGGGATTGAAGCCAATACCGACCGGATCGCCAAGCTCATGTCCGAATCGCTGATGCTGGTGACGGCGCTGGCGCCCACCATCGGCTATGACAACGCCACCAAGGTCGCCAAGACCGCGCACCGCAACGGCACCACCCTGCGCGAAGAAGCCATCGCGCTCGGCTTCGTCGACGGCGAGACCTTCGACCGCATTGTCCGCCCCGAGGACATGATCGGCCCTAAGGACTGACGCCGCCCGCCGCCACCTTCCCCGTCCGGCGCGCCTGCGCCGGACAGCGCCGCCGAAGCGCCGTGGGATGGGTGGGCGGGGCGCGAGGGGGCGCTTCCTGCGACCGCTCCAACCAGGGCGAAATCCGCCCTACCCTGCCTTGACAGCCCGCCCGCTTTCCCCGATAGAGCGGCTTCCTGTCCGGGCGCCCGCCCGCGCAGGCCATATGACATGCCCGATCAGGGCACGCTGCCCGAAGGCACCCAAACGCCCGGAACATTCCCGGGGGCCACAGGGCGCGGCAGTGAAAAGGAAAGACAGATGTTTGCGGTTCTGAAAACCGGCGGCAAGCAATACCGCGTGAAATCCGGCGACCTACTGCGGGTCGAGCGTATCGCCGCCCAGCCGGGCGAGACGGTGCAGTTCAACGACGTCCTGATGCTGGGCGGCGACAGCCCGGTGGTCGGCGCGCCGCTGATCGACGGCGCTGCCGTGCAGGCCGAAGTGCTGGACCAGGTCAAGGCCGACAAGGTGATCCATTACGTCAAGCGCCGCCGCAAGCACAGCTCGCAGCGCACCAGGGGCCACCGCCAGAAGCTGACGCTCCTTAAGGTGACCGAGATTCTCGCCTCGGGCGGCGATACCACCGGCGTCAAGGCCGCCATCGGCACCGGTGCGGTGCCGGGCTTCACGGTGGAAACCGTCACCGAAACCACCCCCGCGCCGGCGAAACCCGCCAAGGCCAAGGCCGCCCCGACCGCAGAGGCGGACACCGCGTCGACTGGTCCCGCCAACCTGCTGACGGAAGCCCGCGACGGCACGGCCGACGACCTGAAGAAGCTGACCGGCGTCGGCCCGAAGATGGTCGAGAAGCTGAACGAGGCCGGGGTCTTCCATTTCGACCAGATCGCCGCTTGGAGCGAGGCCGATGTTGCCTATATGGAAGAGCAACTGGGCGCCCGCGGCAAGGTAGCAGGCTGGGTGGCCGAGGCCACCGAGCAGGCCGCAGAATAAGGAGTAACGCAAGATGGCACACAAGAAAGCAGGCGGTTCCTCCCGCAACGGGCGCGACTCCGCGGGGCGTCGCCTTGGCGTCAAGATCTATGGCGGCCAGACCGTCATTCCCGGCCACATCATCGTGCGCCAGCGTGGCACGAAACACTGGCCGGGCGAAGGCGTGGGCATGGGCAAGGACCACACGCTCTTTGCCACCACCGCGGGCCGCGTGACCTTCCGCAAGGGGCTGAAGGGGCGCAGTTTCGTATCCGTTCTTCCGGTGACGGACGCCGCCGAGTAACCGCAGGGTCATATCAGACATGTAAGCGGGGGTCGGCAGAAGCGTCGGCCCCCGCTTCGCATTCCGGCGCATGTCCGGGCGCGGCGCGGGGGAGGACCGCATCGCACCCGCATAGGATAGCCGCCGAGCCCCGCACGGGGCCGCTGCGCAAGGAGGAGAGCGCATGACACCCGAAACAGCCGCCGCGGTTTCGCAGCCGCAAGACAGACGGGCCGAGCCGCAGACCATCACCGCCGAACGGCTGGTGCTGCGCCCGATCCGCCGGTCGGACGTGGGCCTGCTGCGGCTTTACGCGGGCGACCGGCGCGTGGCCGAAGGCACACGCTCGATCCCCCACCCCCTGCCCCCCGGCGCCACCGAGGCGTTCGTGGAACGCGCCTGTTCGGATCGCGCGGACGAGGATGTCTGGATCATGGACGGCAGTGCCCACGGCTCGGCCGAGGTGATCGGCCTGATCTCGCTCAAGCCGCTGGAGCGCGACCAGAGCCAGATCGGCTATTGGGTCGCGCCCGCCTTCTGGAACACCGGTTTTGCCTCGGAAGCGCTGCGCGCCATTGTCGCGGCGAACCCGCATAACGCCCGCACGCTCTTTGCCGAAGTGTTCCAGGATAACCCCGTTTCGGCCCGGGTGCTGACCAATTGCGGTTTCGAATACCTCGGCGATGCCGAGGCGCATTCGGTCGCCCGCGGCGCCACGGTGCCGACCTGGACCTATATCCGCAAGTCGTGACCCGCCCCGGCCACCAGAGCGCGCGATGAAACTGATCGTCCTGTCGGACCTGCACCTGACCACGCCGGGCGAAGCCATCATCGGCATCGCCCCCTGGGCGCGGCTGGAGCAGGCGCTGGACCATGCGCAGGCGCAGCACCCCGACGCGGCGCGCTATGTGCTGCTGGGCGATGTGACGCATGACGCGCCGCCGGGTAGCTATGAGCGCCTCGCGGCGCAGCTCGCCGACCTGCCGGTGCCGGTGACCATGGTGCCCGGCAACCATGACGACCGCGCCGCCCTGCGCGCGGCCTTCCCGGACCATCCGGTCTGCGCGGGCGGGTTTCTGCAATCCCTTATCGACACGCCGACGCACCGGCTGGTGTTCCTCGACACGCTGGCCGAGCGGCCCGAGCCGCGCCATGCAGGCATCCTGTGCCCCGCGCGGCTGGACTGGTTCGCCCGCGCACTCGATGGCGCGAATGGGCGCGCGGTGGTGGTCTTCATGCACCACCCGCCGCTGGCGGTGGGCTTTCCGGGGATGGACCGGATCGGCGTGGCGAACGCCGAAGACTTCTGGGCCCTGGCGCGCGGGCGCGTGGCGCATCTGGTCCTCGGCCATATCCATCGCACGATTTCGGGCGCTTGGCAGGGCACCGGTTTCACGGTGCTGAAGAGCATTACACACCAGTCGCCCATGAAGATGGACAGCACATCCTCCGCGCTGTCGGTTGCCGAGCCCGGCGCCTATGGCATCGTGCTGCTGCGACCCGGGGGCGTGGTCGTGCACAGCGACGATTTCACCCTGAGCGACACCGGCCCGGTGCACTCCGACCCCCGTTCGCTCTGACCGGGGCGGCGACGCTGCCCCGCGCCCATGCGACAGCATGGGCGGCGCGCCAAGGGCGCGCGGGGTGGGTGGTGGGCGCGGCCCGAGCGCGCCTTTGCACACACGTCGACCCCCTGCTCCGCCGACAATCGGCGCAGAAAAATATCCGCCCGCGCCGCCAATTCGCCCTTGCAGCCCCGCGCCGGAGTTTGTAAATCCGCTCCACGAAACGGGCGGGCGTAGCTCAGGGGTAGAGCATTACCTTGCCAAGGTAAGGGTCGTGAGTTCGAATCTCATCGCCCGCTCCATTTCGGAATAGGAAAACGGCGGCCCGCACGGGCCGCCGTTTTCCGTTTGCAGCGCCTCTCTCTCCCACCCCGCAGGCATGAAAAAGCCCCGGCGGGAACCGGGGCTTTTCGAACTCTGCGCGGGTCAACCGCGCCTCAGGGCCGACCCTCAGGGGCGCAGTTCCTCCGCCAGGGCCAGCAACCGGTCGGCGGGGACGAATCCGCGCAGCATCTCGGTTTCCATGACAAAGGTGGGCGTGCCCGAGATCCGCAACCGCTGCGCCAGCAGCCGGTTTTCGTCCAGCACCTCGCTCACCGCGTCGCTGTCCATATGCGCCTCGATCCTGTCGAAATCGGCGCCGAGGTCTTCGGCAATCTCTTCCAGCGCAAAGGCGTCCGGGGGACCCTCCAACTCGATCAGCGCATCATGGGCGGCCTTGTAGGCCTCGGGCCCTTCCAGTTGCAGCATGGCAATGGCAAAGCGCGAGGACGTTTCGGAGTCGGGGCCGAGGATGGGGAACTCCTTGATCACCAGCCGGATATCGTCATCGGCGGCCAGAAGCGCCTCAAGCTCCGGATGCGCGCGGCGGCAATAGACGCAGCGATAGTCCAGGAATTCGACCAGGGTGATGCCACCTTCGGGGTTGCCACCGACCCAGTCGTTCGGGTTGTGGAACAGCGCCTCGCTGTTCACCTCGATCAACTCGCGGTCCCTGTCGGATTCGGTCGCGGCGGTGCGGCGTTCGAATTCGGACACGGCTTCGAAGATCACTTCGGGGTTGTCCAGCAGATAGGCGCGGACCTGGGCGGCGAATTCCGGGGGGTAGGTGACTTCGGCCTCGTCCGCATCCCCTACGACCACGTCAACAGCTTCCGGTGTGGCCACGGTTTCGGGCGCCTCGCTCACCGCGGCGGCGGTGACCGGCTCCTCCTGCGGCCCGCGTGCGGGCGCTGTCAGCACGATGATGCCAAGCGCCGACGCCGCCAGCGCGGTGCCGATCAGGCCGGAATCAGTGAGGGGCAGTGTCATCTATCTCTCCCGAAGACTGTCTCCGGGCGGCTGACCCGGCATCTGCTGCATTCGGCCCTGTGTGTAGAAACCCGCGCCCCGGCGATCAAGGCATTCCCTGCTGCCAGCGACAATTTTACCGCCGAGGCGGCGGTTTTCGGCTCTCGCCCGGCTTCGGCCGACTGGCTGTACGGGCCCTTTTCGATATACTCGCGCCAACGGGACGGCAAGAACACCCGCAAGAAGGCATGAGAGGGCAGGTTGCGGATGCAGGCAGCACAGCAGATCAGGAACGGAGGGCGGCTTTCCGCCCTGCTCCTGGTATTCGGGCTGCTGCTGGCCGCGACCGTTCAGGCCAGCGCGCAAACCGGCGCCGGGCTGGGGGCCAGCGCCCGGGTGGATCCCGGCGGGGTGCTGCTGCGATCGGATCATGGCGCGCTGGAGTTGCGCCTGCCGCTTTCGATGCCGGTGCCCTGGCGCGCCCGCGTGCTGGCCAGCCCGCCGAGGCTGGTGGTGGACCTGAACACGGTGGACTGGCGCAGCCTCTCGGCCGAATCCTTGCGCCGTGGCTGGGGTCCGGCGGTGCGCGACCTGCGGCTGGGTCAGGGCGGCGACGGCTGGGCGCGGCTGGTGATCGACCTTGCCGGGCCCTACCGGCTGGAACAGGCGACACTTGAGCGGGTCGAGGACACCGGCGCGGCCACGCTGCGGCTGGAGCTTTCCCGCACGCCCGGCCATGACTTCGAGGCCAGCGTACAGGATGAAGCCGCCTTCACCGCCCGTCACGGCGATGCGCTGCTGCACCCCGAACCCGCAACGCCGCCCCTGGCGCCGTCGGCAACGCGCCCGCTGGTGGTGATGCTGGACCCTGGCCATGGCGGCTTCGATCCGGGCGCCGAAGCCGCGGGCCTGCGCGAATCCGATCTGATGCTGGGCTTTGCCCGCGAGCTGCGCGAGGCGCTCCTGCGCGCGGGCGGATTCGAAGTGGCGATGACCCGCGACGCCGATATCTTTGTCTCGCTGCACGGACGCATCCGCGCGGCGCGGGCGGCGGGGGCGGATGTGTTCCTGTCGCTCCACGCCGATGCCCTGCCTGACGGGTTGGCCGCGGGGGCGACGATCTATTCGCTGTCCGAAGAAGCCTCGGACCGTTCGGCGGCAGTCCTGGCCGAACGCCATGACCGCAGCGACCTGCTGGCGGGGGTGGACCTCAGCCGGGCCGAGGATGCGATTGCCGATGTGCTCATGTCCATGGCCCAGCGCGAGAACCGGCCCCGCACCGATGCGCTGGCCGAGCGCCTGATCGGGGCGATCCGGGACAAGGGGTTGCGCCTGCACCGCCGCCCGCACCAGTCCGGCGCGTTTTCGGTGCTGCGCGCGCCGGATGTGCCCTCGCTGCTGATCGAACTGGGCTTCATGTCCAATCCGCGCGATCTGGAACGGCTGCAGGACCCGGCGTGGCGGCGCGACATGCAGACCGCCATCGTCGAAGGGCTGCGCGCCTGGGCCGAAGCCGACGCCGCCGAGGCACCGTTGCGGCGGCGGTGAACCGGTCGGTCAGGAGCCCAAGCGCCGTCGAGGTCTCCCGGTCTGATCGCTCGGGGAGGCGCCGGGCCGGGCGAACCCGGGCAGATGGACTGTCACTCCCGCAGCGCGCGCCAGCCGATATCGCGGCGAAAGAACCCCTCGGGCCAGTCGATCCGGTCGGCCAGCGCGTAGGCACGGTCCCGCGCCTCGGCCAGCGTTCCGCCGCGCGCGGTCAGGTTCAGCACCCGCCCGCCATCGGCCAGCACCGCAGCCCGCTCTGCGCGCGTGCCGGCATGGAACACCATCTGCCAACTGTCGGCGGGCAGGCCGTCCAACCCCCGAATCTCGGATCCCTTGGCATAGGCGCCGGGATAACCCTGCGCCGCCATGACCACGGTCATGGCATGATCGTCGGCCCAGTTCACCGCGACCTCATGAAGCCGCCCCTCGGCGCAGGCCAGCATCAGGTCCAGCGCCTGCGCGCCCAGCCGCATCATCAGCACCTGACATTCCGGGTCGCCGAAGCGCACGTTGTATTCCACCAGCCGCGCATGCCCGCCCTCGATCATCAGCCCGGCATAGAGCACGCCCTGATAGGGCGTGCCGCGACGTGCCATCTCGGCCATCGTCGGCTTGATGATCTGCTCCAGCATCTGGGCCTGCAGCGCGGCCGTGAGCACCGGCGCGGGAGAATAGGCGCCCATGCCGCCGGTGTTGGGGCCGGTGTCGCCGTCCCGCGCGCGCTTGTGGTCCTGCGCGGTGCCGATGGGCAGCACCTCGGTCCCGTCCACCAGCACGAAGAAGCTGGCTTCCTCGCCCGCCATGAACTCTTCGATCACCACCTCTGCACCCGCGTCGCCGAAAGCGCCCGCGAACATCTCGTCCACCGCCGCGCAGGCCTCTTCCACGGTCGCGGCCACCACCACACCCTTGCCCGCCGCCAGCCCGTCGGCCTTGACCACGATCGGCGCGCCCTGCGCTTCGATGTAGGCCTTGGCCGCCACAGCATCCGTGAACCGCGCCCAGGCGGCGGTGGGCGCGCCGCAGGCGTCGCAAACCTCCTTGGTGAACGCCTTGGACGCCTCCAGCCGGGCCGCCGCCGCCGAGGGCCCGAAGCACAGGATGCCTGCGTGGCGCAGCGCATCAGCCACGCCCGCGACCAGCGGTGCCTCGGGGCCGATCACCACGAAATCCACGGCGTTGCCCTCGCAGAACTCGGCCACCGCCGAGCGCGAATTGATGTCGATATCGGCGCATTCGGCGATCTGTGCGATGCCTGCGTTGCCCGGCGCCACCATCAACCGGTCGCATTTGGGGTTTTGCTTGATCGCCCAGGCCAGCGCATGTTCCCGCCCGCCCCCGCCGAGTATCAGAATGTTCATCGCCCCCGCACCCCTGCCTTGGCCTTCGGTGCGCCGGGGTCTAGGGTATGGGCGGTGCGCTGACAAGCACGCGCCCCCCAATGAGGCCCCGTATGGACCTGATCGACGACCCGCAGCCCACATCGAACACGCCCGAATTCAGCGTGGCCGAAATATCGGGTGCGGTGAAACGGGTGATCGAGGGCGAATTCGGCCGCGTGCGCGTGCGCGGCGAGGTCGGGCGCGTGGTCATCGCGCGCACCGGGCACATGTATTTCGACCTCAAGGACGACCGCGCGGTGCTGGCCTGCGTCAGCTGGCGCGGGCAAGTGGCCCGCATGGGCGTGCGCCCCGAGGAAGGGATGGAGGTCATAGCCACCGGGCGGATGACCACCTTCGGCCCGCAGTCCAAGTATCAGTTGCAGGTGGAAAGCGTGGAGCCCGCAGGCGCGGGCGCGCTGATGGCCATGCTGGAGAAGCGGCGCAAGGCGCTGGCGGCCGAGGGGCTTTTCGATGCGGCGCGCAAGCGCCCCCTGCCCTATCTGCCGCGCGTGATCGGGGTCGTCACCTCGCCCTCGGGCGCGGTGATCCGCGATATCCTGCACCGGCTGCGCGACCGCTTCCCGGTGCATGTCGTCGTCTGGCCGGTGGCCGTGCAGGGCGAGCGCTGCGCCGCGGAGGTCGCCCGCGCCATCGTCGGGTTCAACGCGCTGGCGCCGGGGGGGACTCTGCCACGCCCGGACCTGCTGATCGTCGCCCGCGGCGGCGGGTCGATCGAGGATCTTTGGGGCTTCAACGAGGAAGAAGTCGTGCGCGCGGCAGCGGCCTCGGGCATCCCGCTGATCTCCGCCGTGGGGCATGAAACCGACACCACGCTGATCGACCATGCCGCCGACCGGCGCGCGCCCACGCCCACGGCGGCGGCCGAAATCGCCGTGCCGGTGCGCGCCGACCTGCTGGCACATCTGGCGAACCAGCAGGCGCGGCTGTTGCGCGCGGGCGGCCAGATCATCGCCCGGCGCGACCAGCGCCTGCGCGATCTGGCGCGTGCGCTCCCGCGCCCCGAGGCGCTGCTGGCGGGGGCGTCACAGGCCTTCGACCGCTGGGCCGAACGCCTGCCGGGCGCGCTGCGCGGGCTGGTC
>SKMI01000078.1 GCA_007121115.1 Paracoccaceae bacterium
CATCGAAAGCGAAGGCGCGGTGCTGACCAACCGCGAGGATGCGGCACTGAACGTGGCCAGCCTGCGGATCCGCGCCGATGGCGATGTGGGCGGCGTGCTGCCCGGCTCGCCTGCCTATCGCCGACCCGAAGACGACGGGAAACAGCAGTTCCAGATCGTCCTGCCCGGTGAGCCGATACCGGCCTGGCGCAACGAGATCCGCCGCGATCCTGGCGCGATCGGCGCCGATACCTTCATGGTCCTGAACCGCCCCGAAGGCACCGCGATCGATATCATCGCCGATTCCGATATCCGCATCCTGCAACAATCCGGCGATCTGTTCGTGTCCAACGCCGTCAGCGTCGGCACCGACTTCAGCCCGGGCGGAACACCGTTCGAGATTCAGGGGAATGTGGACCTCGAAGCGCGCGGCAATATCCATCAGGCCAATTTCGGCGGTGTGATCCGCGGCATCGATGTGCGCCTGCATTCGGAAACCGGCGGAATCGGTGACCGGCAGGTGGCCACCGGCGCCAACCTCATGGTCGGTGCAAGCGGTATCATCACCGCCACTGCCGCGGATGATATCCGGCTGTTGGCCTATGCCACCGAAGACGAGCTTTCGCTTGGGGTTCTTGGTCTGGTCCGGATGCAGATCAATCAGGTGATCTCGCGCTTCGGCGATGTGACGCTGGTCAACCCCTATGGCGCGATCCTGGACCGCAACCTTGAAGAAACCCGCGACCGCCGGGCCGAGGCCGGGTTGCTGGAAGCGCTGTGGGACGAGTTGCAGCTTCTGGACAACGAAAGCTGGCAGGAAGTCACACCGGGCGAGCTTTCCGCCGCCGCTGCCGAGGTGATCGGAGCGCGCAAGGCGGAATATCTGGACTGGTGGGAGAACCTGATCGAACGGGACAACGCCGGCCAGGTGGTCGAGGTCGGCAAATACGATCCCGACATGGGCTTCCCCTTCGACGAGGAGACGCGGCGCGGACTGTTGCAGCGTGGCCTGACCGAGGCCGAGATCGCGCAGCTTGAAGCCGAACGCGCCGCCGGGTTCCACGCGCTGGCCCCGCAGATCCTGGCGCTGGGCGAAGTTTACGATCCCGACCTCAAGATCATCCTGACGCCCGAGGAAACCAACGCCCTGCGCGACGGGCTGCTGATCGAAAAGGCGGGGCAGAACCCCTATCTGCAAAGGCAGATCGAAACCCGCACCGCCGCCTATTTCGACTGGTGGGAGCGGCTGCAGCAGGTGGATCGCGGCGACTATGATCCCGGGGCGCAATATATCACCCTGACTCCGGCGCAGCGCGACCGTCTGGCCGCGGATGGACTGACCCCGGGCGAGATTCAGGAGTTCTTGGACAACTCCAACGCCCGGTTCCACGAGGAAGCGGCTCTTTACGGCGCTGAGCCGTTCGATCCGAGCTATGTGTTCGCGCCCACGGTCGAAGAGATCAACGCCTTCTACGAGGCGTATTACTTCAAGCCGCTGGAACTGGAAGCGCCGCTCCGCGCCGATGTGATCCTGCCCATCGTCGATACCGAGTTGCGGATCGAGGCGCCGAACGTGGTCGGTCGCAACGTGGTGCTGGAGGCCGCGACGAATATCGGCCGTATCGAAGACCCGATCATCCTGACCGAAGGGCATATCCTGTCCCGCGAGGACCGACTGGCGCTGTTCGCCGCCGAGCGCAGCGACTACCGCATCATCGGTGATCAGGTCTTCATCGACCGGATCGAGGATGTGGACGTCGATGCCACCGGCGTTCTGGACGTCAGCGCGGCGGGCCATGGTTTCATCGGCTCGGCCCTCGACGTGACCGTGGGCATGGTCTCGGTCGGTGACAAGCTGCGACTGAAGACCGCGGGCGCGATCCAGGCCGCCGACCACGGGTCGAGCGTGCAGGGTGTCGACATCGTGCTCGAAGCCGCCGGGGGCGGAATCGGCACCGGCGCCGCCGGGGCGCTGGGCCTGGACATGCCGATGACTGGTAGCCTGGCCTTGCGTGCGGCGGGTGACATTGCACTTGATGCGCTCAAGGGTGCCGCGCTGACCGAAGCCTTCACCACCGGGCGGTTTACGCTCAATGCGGTGAACGGCGATATCCTGCTCAGTAGCCTCGCCACGGTCCCCGTGGCGCGGGTGGGGCAGGTTTCGCTGAGCGCCGAGCGCGATATCGGCGCCGCGGGCGCGCCGCTGGCCCTGCGTCTGACCGATCCCGATGGCGCGAACACCGTCACGGCAGGCCGCGATATCCGGCTGGAGCTTCTGGACGATGTGCTGCGGCTGGATCAGCTCGCGGCGGGCCGCGATGCGATTGTCACCGTGCCCGGCACCTTGACGCTGGGCGGCAAGGAAATGCCCGAACCCGCGCTGGCCGCGGGCCGCGACCTGCAACTGACGGTGCAGGGCGGGTTGTTGGCCGAGGACGAGAAGCGCACCGCAATGGCGGCGGGTGGTGTTGCTGCGCTGCGGCTGATGGGGGGTGCGGGCAGCACCGCGGCGCCGCTTGTCACCGATATCCGCGGGCTGGACATCGGCGTGCACCCGGCGGGCACCTTCCTGAACGCCACCTTCGCCGACCTGGGCGAGGTGTCGCTGCTGGGCGCCGATATGGGCGCCGGTCCGGGCGGGGGCGCGCTGCGCCTGCACGCCATGCTGGGGCTGGACCTGACCCTGGAGTCGCTTTCCGCCGCCAGCGCCGAATTGCGCAGCGGGCCGGGGCAGGACATCAGACTGCGGCAAAGCCTCAAGGCCGACACCCCGGGCGGGCTGACCCTGGCCGCCGGGCGCGATCTGACCATCGCCGGGGACAGTATGCTCGACCTGCAGGGCGACGCGGTGCTGAGCGCAGGTCGCGACCTGCGCGCGCTGGCCGCGAACACGTTGATCGACGCGAATGACGCAACGCTCGAGATCGCCGCCAACGGGCTGATCGACCTCGACCAGGTCCTGACCAAGACGCCCCTGACACTGTCGGCGGGCGGCAGCCTGCTGAATGTGGCGGACCTGACCACCGCCAGTGCCAGCGTGACCGCCGGGATTGAAACGCGGATCACCGGGCGCTTCGACGCCCCGCTGGTGGCGATCGACGGCGGGCAGGCGGGCACCAAGGACACGCCGCTGGAGCTGAGCGCGGGGTCGCTGGACCTGCGCACCGACGGCGGGGCGAACATTATCGCCAGTGGCTCCGGCGGGGAAGTGGTCATCACCCGGCTGGAAACCGGCGGCGACACCGCGATCACCGCGCCCAATGCGGCGCTGCTGCTGCGCGGGTTCGGCCAGGTCACCGATGACCTGACGCTCGCCGCCCGCGACGTGTTGCTGGAAAGCGGCTTCATGGCGGGTGGCGATCTGGAGATCACCGCCACCGATGGCGCGATCACCATGCTCCTCAACAGCGGCATCTTGCTGGGAAGCGGCACAACGCGGCTGGAAGCCTCGGGCGATATCGTGGTCGAAAAGATCGTCACGGCCAACGAAGACGCGGACGCGCCGGGGCTGGAAATCATCGCCGGGGGCGACCTTATCGCCGAAACCGAAAGCGCCACCCAGATCGCGATGCCGGGCCGTGCGCGGCTTGAGGCGGCGAATATTGTCGGTTTCGACCGGCTGGGGTTCCAGACCGCGGTGAGCGCGCTGGACCTCGCGGTGCTGGACACGGTGGCCGTGATTGCCAACGCGGGCGACCTGCAGTTGCTGGGTCTGACCGGCGGCGCGGTGACCTTGGATCTGTTCGTGCTGGGGGATCTGGACCTGGACGGGCGCTATTACACCGGCCGGGACGCGCAGTTGGTGCTGACCTCGGCCACGGGGGACATCGGCAACGTCAAGGACGGTCTGGTGCAGTTCGGCGAGGGCAGCATCTGGCTGACTGCCATCGA
>SKMI01000113.1 GCA_007121115.1 Paracoccaceae bacterium
CGGCCCTTTTCGTCGGTGATCTCGAAGGTCAGTTCGGCCTCATAGACCGGGCCGGTGTAGTAGCCGAGGCCCCGGACCACAGAGGGGTCGATGATGATGCGGTCGGGGCCGTAGCCTTGGGCGGCGAGGAGGTTGGCGATCTGCCGCAGTTCGATCAGTCCTTCTGCACCCTCAACATTAGTACCAATCGCGAGTCTCAAACTCTCGAGCGTCTCTTTGTTGTTTTCGCCCTTCGCCGTAAGAAAGTCGATCACAGGATTGATTTTCTCATCGCTTAATCCAACCCCGTCAATATATGCTCCGGACGCATCCAAGCGGCCTTTCCCGAGCAATTCTCGGACGCCTGCCTCTCCCACTTTGTCAAACTTGTCGATTGTGCGAAGAACGGCGCTTCTTTTCTCCGTCGGATTTGGGGCACCTTCTATCATCGTCTCGGCAATCGCTTCCGTCGTCCCGAAGACATTCCCGAGAACCCCGTTCAGCACCTTGCGGTTATTCACCCGGATCACATAATCCCCGCGCTCGATCCCCACGGCCTCCAAGGCATCGGCCAGCATGGCGCAGATCTCGGCGTCCGCAGCCACGGACGCGGCCCCCACCGTATCGGCATCGCATTGATAGAACTGCCGGAACCGCCCCGGCCCCGGCTTCTCGTTGCGCCAGACCGGACCCATGGCGTAGCGGCGATACGGCGTCGGCAGGTCGTTTCGATACTGCGCCGCCACGCGGGCCAAGGGCGCGGTCAGGTCATAGCGCAGCGCCAGCCAGTCGCCCTCTTCCTCCCACGCGAAGACGCCCTCGTTGGGGCGGTCGACATCGGGCAGGAACTTGCCCAGTGCCTCAACCGTCTCGACCGCGCTGGTCTCCAGCGGGTCGAAGCCGTAGCGCTGATAGACCTCGGCGATGCGCGCGAGCATGGCGTTGCGGGCCGTCACCTCGGCGCCGAAATAGTCGCGGAACCCCTTGGGCGTGGCCGCGCGGGGGCGCCGTGGTCCCTTGGATTTTGCCATGCTGCGCTCCGCCCGCTGTGCTCGCCCGTGTTGCGCGCGTGTCCTAGCCGAAGGGGCAAGGGGGGGCAAGGCTGCGCCAGACCAGAGCGCGCAATCAGGATGCGCAGCCCTCCGTGCCGGTGCCCTCCTTGCGTGCAAAACCGGGAAAACACCGCAGATCGGCGCCCGCCCTGCCACGCGGCCGCCCCGCTTTTGCCACGCCTTCGGGTCACACCCCTGTCATGTCGGGCGCTTGAAACACCCGCCACATTGGCCCACATACGGGTGAGCGAACGGCGCTGATACCGTTCGGAAACGACAGTTTGAGGCAGATGATGAGCGACGCCAGTTTCACCAGTTACCCGGTCCTTCCCCTTCGCGACATGGTGGTGTTCCCCCACATGATCGTGCCCCTGTTCGTGGGGCGCGAGAAATCGGTCCGCGCGCTGGAAGCGGTGATGGCCGACGAGAAGGAAATCCTGCTGGTCTCGCAGAAGAACCACGCCGACGAGGACCCGGGCCCCGAGGCGATCTATGAAACCGGCGTGCTGGCCAATGTGTTGCAACTGCTGAAACTCCCTGACGGCACGGTCAAGGTGTTGGTCGAAGGCCGGACTCGCGTGCAGATCACCAACTACCTGGACAACCCCGCACATTTCGAGGCGTTGGTGGAGGTGCTGGAGGAAACCCCCGGTGACACCGCGACCCTGCGCGCGCTGACCCGTTCGGTGCGGATGGAGTTCGAGCGCTACGCCAAGGTGCGCAAGAACATCCCCGAGGAAGCGCTGAGCGCCATCGCCGATTGCGACGATCCGGCCCGGCTGGCCGACCTGAGCGCCGGGCATCTGGGGGTAGAGGTGGAGGAAAAGCAGAAGCTGCTGGAACAGCTTGTCACCGCCGAGCGGCTGGAAGCGGTCTATGCGATGATGCAGTCCGAGATGTCGGTTCTGCAGGTGGAGCGCAAGATCAAGACCCGCGTGAAAAGCCAAATGGAGCGCACACAGCGCGAGTATTACCTGAATGAGCAGATGAAGGCCATTCAGAAGGAACTCGGCGAGGGCGAGGATGGCCAGAACGAGATCGGCGAGCTGGAACAACGCATCGCCGAAACCAAGCTGTCCAAGGAGGCCCGCGCCAAGGCCGAGGGCGAGTTGAAGAAGCTCAAGTCCATGTCCCCCATGTCGGCCGAGGCCACGGTGGTGCGCAACTACCTGGACTGGATGCTGTCCCTGCCCTGGGGCAAGAAGAGCCGGGTCAAGAAGGACCTGGGCCGCGCGCAGAAGATCCTGGACGACGACCACTACAGCCTGGAGAAGGTCAAGGAGCGGATCGTCGAGTATCTGGCCGTGCAGGCCCGCAGCGCCAAGCTGAAGGGACCGATCCTGTGCCTTGTCGGCCCGCCGGGGGTGGGCAAGACCTCGCTCGGCCGGTCGCTGGCCAAGGCGACGGGGCGCGAGTTCATCCGCATCTCGCTGGGCGGGGTGCGCGACGAGTCGGAAATTCGTGGCCACCGGCGGACCTATATCGGCTCGATGCCCGGCAAGATCATCCAGTCGCTGAAAAAGGCCAAGACCACGAACCCGCTGATCCTGCTCGATGAGATCGACAAGATGGGTCAGGATTTCCGGGGCGATCCGGCCAGCGCGATGCTGGAGGTGCTGGACCCGGAACAGAACTCGACCTTCGTGGACCACTATCTGGAAGTGGAATACGACCTGTCGAACGTGATGTTCGTGACCACGGCGAACAGCTACAACATGCCCTCGCCGCTGCTGGACCGGATGGAGATCATCCCGCTTTCCGGCTACACCGAGGACGAGAAGCTGGAAATCGCGCGGCGCCACCTGCTGCCCAAGGTTCTGAAAAACCACGGGCTGCGCAAGGGCGAGCTGGAGATCGGCGACGACGCGCTGACCGAGATCGTGCGGCGCTACACCCGCGAGGCCGGGGTCCGCAGCCTGGAGCGTGAACTGGCGAAGATCGCGCGCAAGGCGGTGACGAAGATCATCAAGAAGGAGAGCGAGCAGGTGGCGGTGAGCGCCGAGAACCTGTCCGATTTCCTGGGCGTGCCGCGCCACAAGTTCGGTCTGGCCGAGAAGGAGGACCAGATCGGCGTGACCACCGGGCTGGCCTGGACCAGCGTGGGCGGTGACCTGTTGCAGATCGAGGCGCTGCGCCTGCCCGGCAAGGGCCGGATGAAGACCACCGGCAAGCTGGGCGACGTGATGAAGGAATCGATCGACGCGGCCAACAGCTTCGTGCGCTCCATCGCGCCCGCCATCGGGGTCAAGCCGCCGCGCTTCGACGGGCTGGACATCCATGTCCACGTCCCCGAGGGCGCAACGCCCAAGGACGGACCGTCGGCCGGGATCGCCATGGTGACGTCCATCGTGTCGGTGCTGACCCAGATCCCGGTGCGCAAGGACGTGGCCATGACGGGCGAGGTGACGCTGCGTGGCAACGTGCTGCAGATCGGCGGGTTGAAGGAGAAACTGCTGGCCGCCCTGCGCGGCGGCATCACCACGGTGCTGATCCCCGAGGAGAACGCCAAGGACCTGCCCGAGATTCCGGACAACGTGAAGGAAGGGCTGACGATCATCCCGGTGAGCAGCGTGCGCGAGGTGATGGAGCACGCGCTGGTGCGCAAGCCCGAGCCGATCGACTGGGACGAGGAAGCCGAAGAGGCCGCGCGCCTGGCCCGGCGGGCCGAGCCCCCGGCGGACGAGATGCAGGCCCGCACGCACTGAACCAGTGCGTCACTGACATCAGCGAAGGTGCGCCGGAGCCCCCGGCGCGCCTTTTTTCATGTCCTGCATGCTGCTCATGGCCAGAAGCAGCGGCCCCCTCAGCGCCCCCCCCACCCCCCCC
>SKMI01000136.1 GCA_007121115.1 Paracoccaceae bacterium
GACGAAAACGGGCAAGGAGGCGAAGCGGTTGATCGCCGAAGGCGGCGCGCGGGCCAATGACGCCCCGGTGACCGATGCCGGGCAGATGATCGGCGCGGCGGACCTGTCGGCGCCGCTGAAGCTGAGTGCAGGCAAGAAGCGCCATGCGCTGGTGACGCTGGCAGACGGGGACTGACGCACGGTTGGCGCTGCGTGCCTCGGTCGCGCACGGCCGCGCAGGGTGCGACTGGCCCTGTGCATGGATCATCTGCACTGGCTTTGCCTGGGGCATGTGCTTGCGCCGGGTCAGATCCAGCCCGCGTCCTTCAACCCCTGACGGAAGCTGCGCCCGACCGGCACCTGCCGCCCGTCGCGCA
The DNA here is from genome assembly GCA_007121115.1 of Paracoccaceae bacterium. GTDB lineage: Bacteria > Pseudomonadota > Alphaproteobacteria > Rhodobacterales > Rhodobacteraceae > Rhabdonatronobacter. The sequence continues at coordinate 357 of SKMI01000136.1, forward strand.
GGCGCAGGAACAGACGCTGGCCGTCACGCTCCGGGCGGTCTACCGCATCGGCGGCCACCCACCAGGACCGGTGCACCCGGCGGCCCACCCCAGCCAGTTCGCGGGCGGCATCCTCCATCCGGCACAGGATCATCTCCTGCCCGCCGTCGCTGTGGACGACCAGGTAATGGTCCTGCATTTCCAGGCACAGGATCGGCCCGAGAGGCGGCTTTTCTAGGCGGCGCAGGAAAAGCCCCAGCCCCCCCGCCGCATCCGACCCTGCGTCCGGCGTGCGCTCTGGCTGCCGCGCAGTCTCGCGCAGATCCTGAAACGTATAGACCGGCAGCGCGATCGCCCCCATCAGCAGCAGCACCTGCGCGAAGAGCACGGCCACATTTCCGGGCCACCCCAGCCCCGACAGGTGCCCGGCCAGCGCCACAACCCCGGTCGCGGGCAGCGCCGCCAGCGCCGCGCCGACCAGCGGCACCAGGACACGCGGCGCGGGCAGCAGATGGCTTAGTTGCGCATCCACCTGCCGGATGATCGCATCGGCCAGCAGCCAGTTCAGCGCCACCACCGCCAGCCAGTATCCCATCCGCGGCCATAGCGGCAGCAGGTCAAAGGTGCCGAAGGGCCCCAGCGCCCCCAGCACCGCCCCCACCGCCAGCGCCGGCCCCGTGCGAGTGGCGATTCGGGCCGCAGTATGTCCGAGTCGTTCGCGCATCGTGAACGGATGTAGCATGTCGCTGACGCAGGACTCCAACACCTTCGCGCAAGGGCGCTCGCCCGGGCCGCAGCGCCTGTGGCATCAGCGCCCGCATCGACGGACCGCAACACGCGAAAGGAGATTCTGCCATGTTCATGCTCATCCTGTGGATCCATATCGCTTTCGGCTTCCTGGCTCTGGGTACCGCTGGGCTGGCGCTCGGCAGCGCCAAGGGCGCGGCTCTGCACCGGCGCGTGGGGCAGGTCTATGTCTGCGCCATGTTCGGGGTCAGCGCCACGTCGCTGGCGCTGGTGACGCTGCGGCCCAATGCCTTCCTGCTGGCGATTGCGATCTTCAGCTTCTTCCTCGTCTTCACCGGCTGGCGCGCCGGGGTGGTGCGCGACGGGTGCCCGCGCGCCCTGGATCATGCCGTGGGCGCGCTGATGGCGCTGGCGGGGCTGGCAATGCTGGGCGCGGGTGCGGCGGGGCTGGCGGGCGCGGGCGGCGCGGCTCCGGTGATCCTGCTGGTCTTTGGGGCCATCGGGTTGACCATGGCGCTTTCGGACTGGCGCGACTGGCGCGCCGGGCCGGTCACCGGCAAGGAGCGCATTTCCCGGCATCTGACGCGGATGCTGGGCGGCACCATCGCCGCAATCACGGCCGCCGTGACCACCAACGCGACCTTCCTGCCCGAACTTGTGGCCTGGCTGGGACCGACGGCGGTGCTGACGCCGGTGATCTTCTGGTGGAATGCGCGTATCCTGCGCGAGCGCGCGGCTTGAAGCGACGAAAGGAATTCATCTCATGAGACGTTTTTTCAAGATCCTCGGCTGGACCTTCGGCATCCTTGCCGTGCTGCTGCTGGCCGCGTTCCTGTGGCTGCGCAACAGCCCCTACTGGGCGGGCATAACGCTCTTCGCCGATGCTCACCGGGCCGAGAATTTCCGCACCATGGACCGTATCTTTCCCTATCGGGAGGTGCCGCGCGGCGCGGATGTCTGGGCCTTCGACGCCGACCCGCGCCCCCTTCCCGAGCGCTACGAATTCGACGGCGAGAGCCGCGATCTGGCGGCCTTTCTGGACCGCACCGAAACCACCGGCCTCATGGTGGTGCACGCGGGCGCCATCACGCATGAAGAGTATCGGCAGGGCGCGGATGACACCTCGCTCTTCACCTCGTGGTCAGTGGCCAAGTCGGTGCTTTCGGCGCTGATCGGCATCGCGGTGGAGGAAGGCCATATCGGCAGCCTCAGCGATCCCATCGGCCAGTATGTGCCGGGGCTGGCCGGTTCCGGCTACGCCGCAGTGCCGATAGAACACGCGCTGACCATGTCCTCGGGCGTGGACTTCAACGAGGATTACGACGACCCGCGTTCGGACATCAACATGCTGTTCGTGCGCGCCATGGCCTTCGGTAAGCCGATCGAGGAAAGCATTGCTGCGCTGCAAAGCATCCGCGCGCCTGGCGAGTTCAACGCCTATATCAGTTCCGACACCATGGCGCTGGGGCTGGTGCTGGAGGCCGCGACAGGGATGCCCGTGGCCGAATACCTGTCCAGCCGGCTCTGGGCGCCCATGGGGGCCGAGGCCGATGCCACCTGGAGCACCGACCGCACGGGCCGCGAGATCGCGCTCTGCTGCCTGAACGCCACCCTGCGCGATTTCGCGCGCTTTGGGCGGCTGTTTCTGGAGGAGGGCGCGCGCGACGGGGCGCAGATCGTCCCCGCGGACTGGGTGCATGCCTCGATCAATCCGCAGGCGCCGCACCTGCAACCCGGCGACAACCCGGCCAGCGACTGGGTCTTTGGCTATGGCTACAAATGGTGGATCCCCGAGGACCCACAGGGGGATTTCACCGCCATCGGCGTCTGGGGGCAGTATGTCTATGTGGATCCCACGCGCGAGGTGGTGATCGTCAAGACCAGCACCGATCCGCTGTTCGACGACAACGACCACGAAACCATCGCCGCCTTCCGCGCCATTGCGGCCGAGGTCGCCGGGGACTGAGGCGGCCCACGGGAACCCCGGTCGGGGCTTGTGCAGCCAGCCTAGGGCGAGCCCGTGCTCGCCCTCAGCGGCTTGCGCGCTCGATGAACTCGACCAGTGCCTGCCGGTCCGCGTCCGAGGCGATGCGCTGCTCGGGCATGCGCGATCCGGGGGTATAGGCTTCGGGGCCGAACTCGAACAGCTCTGCCACCGTGCGCTTGCTCCAGACGATATCAAGCGCCTGCAACGCCTCGGAAAAGTCATAGCCGGGCTGCGTGGCGATCCGTTGGCCGAAAATGCCATGCAGCGAAGGGCCAGCGCGCGATTGGTCGCCCGGCTCCAGACTGTGGCAGACGGCGCAGGCGCGCCAGACCTCGGCCCCGCGGCTACCATCGTCGAATGCGGCCATCTCTGTCGCCACGCCCTCCCCCTGCGCCGCACCGTCGCGGGCGGACCAGCGCCGGATCGTGCCGTCAGCGCCTGCGCTCAACAGCACCGTCCCGTCGGTGGCCAGTGCCCAGACCGGGCCGTCGGCGGCCTCGATCCGGAAGCGCTCCAGCAGGTCTTCGGGCTCAAGCATCCAGACCCCGCCGTCGATCCCGCCCGCCACAATGCCGCCCTCGCTGGTGGCCACGGCGACCAGCGGGCGGTCGGTCAGGAAGCGTTCGGGCAGCAGGTCACCATCGGGCGAAAACAGCCGCAGCGCGCCTTCGGCAAAGACCACGGCCACCCGCTCGCGGCTGATTGCCAGCCCGTTGGGCAGGTCCGGCAGGTCCGCGCGCGCCGCCAGCTCCAGCCCCGGACCCCAGCGCGCAAA
>SKMI01000121.1 GCA_007121115.1 Paracoccaceae bacterium
CACCACTGCCAGCGCCGAGTTCAGGATGTTGTGTTCGCCCAGCAGCGGCAGGGCGTAGCTCAGGTCCAGCCCCGCGCCCGAGAGCGTGATCTGCCAGTCGCTGCCCTGCAACTCCGCCGCCACCGCCACGTCGCCGCCTTCGCCCACGGTCAGAACGTGGTCGGGGTGGGCGTCCTTCAGCTTGGCGAAGGGCGCATGCGCCAGCAGTTCGGCGTTGATGACGGCCAGCCCGCCCGCCGCGCAGACCGCCTCCACCAGTTCGGACTTCGCCTGCGCCACCGCCTCCACGGACCCGAACCGCTCCATATGCGCCGCGCCGACCGCTGTGACGATCCCGTAGCGCGGGCGGACGAAGCCGCACAGGCGCCGGACCGAGCCGATGCCATAAGCTCCCATCTCGGCCACGAAATAGCGGTGCGACGGTTGCAGCCGCTGGCGGATGTGGCGGGTCAGGCCCAGTTCGGTGTTGATCGACCCGCGGCTGTAGAAGACCGGGCCGGAGAGTTCCAGAAGCTCGGCCAGGATATGCTTCACCGTGGTCTTTCCGAAAGACCCGGTGATGCCGATCCGCACCGGGTCCAGCCGTTCCAGCTTTGCGCGGGCCGAGGCGACATAGCGCCGGTTGATCCGCCTCTGGAACGGTTGCAACGCGGCATTGGCGGCGATCAGCAGCAGCGGAAGCAGATGCAGGAGCAACAGCCCCCAGGCCGGGTGCAGTGCCGCGGCCAGCAGCCCCGGCACTGCCAGCGCCGCCGCAAACGCCCGGATGCGGCCCGCGCGCTCGGTCATCACCAGCGGCTTCTTCCATTGGTAGCGCGCCTCCTCCCAGGCGATGCCGCCCAGCGCCGCCGCCGTCAGCACCAGCACCACCGCCCATTGGCTGCTGAGCGGCCCCGCCACCATCGCCACCACGATCACCCCCGAGGCGCGCAGGTCATAAAGCCGCACACGCGGAATCGCGGCCAGAAAGCGCCGGGCGCTGTATTCCTCCTGCTGGAAATAGGTCAGCAGCGTGCCCAGCCGCACATGCACCAGCACGGCCAGCGCGATCAGGAAGGCCAGCACCCCGATCATGGCGCGGCACCCCCCGCGGCGAGTTTCTCCTTCACCGCCAACGCAATCTGATGCCGCCCACGGTCCAGCACCGAGATATGGTCGCAGGGCTCCAGTTCGACATATTCGGCGCCGGGAATGGCGCGCGCCATGCGGCGACCGATCTCGGGCGGGGTCTCGGTGTCGCGCCCGCCATAGATCAGCGTGGTGGGCAGGGCGATGCGGGGCAGGTCGGTGCTCTGATCCTCGGCGATGGTCTTCAGGAAGATGTCGCGCAGCCCGTCGCGGCGGCTTTGCACATAGTCGGCGCTGCCGAAGCGCTCTTCAAGTGCGTGGAGCGCCGCGTCATCCGCCGCGCGCGCCTTCAGCTGCCGGAAGCGCCAGGACCGCCACCGCCCGCGCAGCCGCGCCGCGACCGATTGCGCTCGGGGAATGCCCGCCGCCGCCACCAGCACCAGCCCGCACAGCAGGTCCGGGTGCCGCACCGCCAAACGCAACCCGATCCGCCCGCCAAAGGAATGCCCGACCCAGACCACCGGACCTTTCACCAAGCCGCCCCGCAGCGCCTCGGCGATCGCATCGGCGTAGTCGCAGGTGTCCCAGGCGGCCTCGGGGCGGGGCGAGGCGCCGAAGCCGGGCAGGTCCAGCAGCACCGAGCGCGCCACGGTGGAGAGCGCCTCGGCCGCAGGGATGAAATCGCGGTGGCTACGGCCCCAGCCATGGGCAAAGACCACGCCGGGGGCGCCATCGGTACCGATGGTCAGGCGGTGCAATTCCGGGCGCTCTGCCATGCCGTGTCCCTTTGCCGCCCCTCGTTTGCTGCTCGAGTGGGGTGGCCTTGGTGTCGACTATGCCGCCGGGGGCACACCGGGTGCAAGCCCCGGCGGGCCGCGTCTCAGGCCACCTTGCGTGCCGCCATGGCCTCGGCGAAGCGTTCGAACAGGTAATAGCTGTCCTGCGGGCCTGGGCTGGCCTCGGGGTGATACTGCACGCTGAAGACCGGCTTCTCCGCCACACGAATTCCGCAGTTCGACCCGTCGAACAGGCTGACATGGGTCTCCACCACGCCCGCGGGCAGGGTCTGGCTGTCCACGGTGAAGCCGTGATTCATGGAGGTGATCTCGACCTTGCCGGTCTCCAGGTCCTTGACCGGGTGGTTGGCGCCGTGGTGGCCGTGGTTCATCTTGACCGTCTGCGCGCCGAGCGCCAGCGCCAGCATCTGATGGCCCAGGCAGATGCCGAACACCGGCAATTCGCGCTCCAGCACGCCCCGGATCATCGGCACCGCATATTCCCCCGTTGCCGCCGGATCGCCGGGGCCGTTGGACAGGAACACCCCATCGGGGTTAAGGGCCAGCACATCCTCGGCCGTGGCGGTGGCGGGCAGGACCGTCACCGCGCAGCCCGCGCTTGCCAGACACCGCAGGATGTTGCGCTTGGCGCCATAGTCGATGGCCACGACCCGGTGCTGTGGCGCGGTCTGGGGGCGGTAGCCCTCGGGCCAGGCCCAGCGCATCTCGTCCCAGCGATAGCTCTGCGCGCAGGTCACGTCCTTGGCCAGGTCCAGCCCCACCAGCCCGCCCCAGGCGCGCGCTTTCGCCACCAGCGCCTCGATGTCGAAGCGGCCTTCGGGGTCATGGGCCAGCGCCACATGCGGGGCGCCCTGCCGCCGGATCGCCCGGGTCAGCCGCCGCGTGTCCACGCCGCCGATGCCGATGCGCCCGCGGCTTTGCAACCAGTCGACCAGCGACCCGGCGGCGCGCCAGTTCGACGGCGCCGTGGGGTCCCACTTGACCACCATCCCGGCGGCCACAGGTTCGGCGGTCTCGTCATCTTCCGCGTTCACGCCGACGTTGCCGACATGCGGGAAGGTGAAGGTCACCACCTGCCGGGCATAGGACGGGTCGGTCATGATCTCCTGATAGCCGGTCATGGCGGTGTTGAAGACCAGTTCGGCCACGGTCTCGCCGGTGGCGCCAAAGCCGCGACCGTAAAAGAGCGTGCCGTCTGCCAGGGCCAGGCAGGCGGTGGGGCGGGAATGCGCAGCGGACATGGGGATACCTCTTGCCGGGGTCTGGCGGGTGTTACTGGCACGCGCAGGGGGAATCAAGACAATGCGGTGCGGGCTCGCCGCGCCGTGGTGCGTTGGCGGGGATTGTGGGGCCGCGGTGATGCAGCTAGGTTGCCGCAACGGCACAAGGATGGAACCGAGCCATGTCCCTGCGTACCCGGATCTCGACCGACATGAAGGCCGCGATGAAGGCCAAGGACGGCCCGCGGCTTTCCACGCTGCGCCTGATCAGCGCCGCGATCAAGGACCGCGACATCGCCGCGCGAAGCGAGGGTGACGATGCCGCCGTCTCCGACGCCGAGATCCAGACGATCCTGGCGAAGATGATCAAGCAGCGCGCCGAAAGTGCGCGCACCTATGAAGAGGCCGGGCGGCTGGAACTGGCACAGGAGGAACGCGACGAGATCGCCCTGATCGAGCGCTACCTGCCGAAGCAACTGGACGCGGAGGTCACGGCGCAGGCCATCGACGCCGAAATCGCCGCGCTGGGTGCCGAGTCGATCCGCGACATGGGCCGCGTCATGGCCGGGCTGAAGGCGAAATACGCCGGGCAGATGGATTTTTCGCAGGTCGGCCCGCAAGTGCGCGCGCGGCTGGGCGGGTAACGCGCCGGTCTGGCCGCTCCCGGTCGCGGCGTCATGCCTCAGCCGCTGTGACAGCGATGGTTGCGGGATGCCATGAAGCGCCCTCGGGCCGCGGCCCCCCCCCCCCCCCC
>SKMI01000294.1 GCA_007121115.1 Paracoccaceae bacterium
CAGCCATGATCCGAACAATCGCACACGCGATGGTGGCCGTGCTTGGCACAGGCATGCGCCGGGTGATCCCGCGTTTCAGGGCACAAGTTATACCTCGTCGCCTTTCGCCACGGGCCTGAGCGAGGCGGCGGACTGGTTGAAGAGCACGGTGTTGTTGTCGGCGCGGTGCTGCCCGCGGTTCTGGTCGGACTTGTGCAGGTTGATCGCACGCTGCACCGCCGGGCGTTCCTTGATCCGCGCGCGCCAGTCGGCCACGCGGGGGAAGTCCTCAAGCGAGGCGCCCAGCGGTTTGGCGATGAAGGCCCAGGGAAAGGCCAGCATGTCGGCGATGGAGTAGTCACCGAGGATGTAGTCGCGCTCCGTCAGCCGGTTTTCCAACACGCCGAGGTTGCGATCATACTCGCCCAGATACCGTTTGAAGCCGTAGTCGCGCTCGCGCTCGGGCGCGTAGTTGCGGAAATGGCTGAGTTGCCCGCCCATGGGCCCCTGATTGCCAACCTGCCAGAACAGCCACTCCATCAATGCTTTACGCGCGCGCAGATCGCTGGCCGGTGGCGCGAACTGCTCGGTCTTGTCAGCGAGATAGAGCAGCACGGCGGCGGATTCGAACACGGTCACCGGCGCATCGCCCCAGCCCTCCTCCGGCGCGTGATCGACGATGGCGGGTATCTTGGCGTTGGGGCTGATGGCCAGAAATTCAGGCGCGAACTGGTCGCCTTCGCTCAGCCGCATCAGCACGCACCGATAGTCGAGGCCCGTTTCCTCCAGCATGATCGCGGCTTTCCAGCCGTTGGGTGTGGGGGCGTAGTAGAGGTCGATCATTCGGACAGGTCCTGTACGTCGGTGGCAACACCCTCGGCGATCAGCCGGTCGATTGTCCCGGCATCATATCCCGCCTGCGCCAGCACGTCGCGGGTATCTTCGCCCAGACGCCGCGCGGGGCCAGGGGAGCCCGGCGGTGTGGCCGAGAACTGCGCCGGGGTGCGGGTCTGGCGGATGCGCCCGGCCTGCGGGTGGTCCTGTTCGAGGATGATGCCGTTGGCTGCAACCTGCGGATGGCGATAGACCTGATCGCGGGTCAGCACCGGCGCGCAGGGCACATCCTCGGCGCTGAGGCGCTGCATCCAGTTGTCGGTCGTGTCCTTGAGCAACTCTGCTTGGGTCAGTTCCAGCCGGGCGGGCTTGTTCTCCTCGCGCGCGGCGACGGTGGCGAAACGCAGGTCCGTCAGCCAGTCGGGGCGGTTCATGGCCGCCGCGAGGCCCTTCCATGTGCTGTCGGTATGAGCCGAGACCGCCATCCAGCCATCGGCGGTCTGGTAGATCAATTCGACGAAACTCTGCGCCTGCGCCCCCGCATCCGGCGCGTCTTCGTCGCCCACGAAAGTATGGCCCGCCATGTCCGAGCTCCACAGGAAGGCCAGCACCGTGTCGAGCATGGAGATCCGCACATGGCTGCCCTCGCCGGTGCGGGCGCGGGCCAGAAGTGCTGCGGTGATCGCCTGCGCGGTCTGGATGCCGGTCAGCTTGTCGGGCAGGATGGTGCGCACCAGCCGGGGCCGTCCCCCGCCACCCTGCACGCTGGCCAGCGCCGAAAGCGCCTGGATCAGCGGGTCGTAGACGGGTTTGCCGGCCCACTCCCCCTCGAACCCGAAACCCGCGATGGAGGTGTAGACTATATCCGGCCGCACCGCGCGCACGGCGTCCTCGCCCAGCCCCAGCCGGTCGATCACACCGGGGCGGAAGTTCTGCACGAAGACGTCGGCGCCCTCGCACAGCCGCAGCAACGCCGCGACCCCGCGCGGGTCCTTGAGGTTCAGCGTGACCGACTTCTTGCCGCGATTGTTGTTGAGATAGGCCGCCGCGAACCCGCCGCGCCGCCCGGCGACGCGGCGGCTCAGATCGCCGCCGTCGGGGTGTTCGATCTTGATCACCTCGGCCCCCTGATCGGCCAGCGTCATGGTCGCCAGCGGGCCCGAGATCATCGTGGTCAGGTCAATGACCCGAAAGCCCTGCAAGGGTCCGCGCATCCGGCTGCTCTCCGCTCGGCAGGATCAGACGCCTTCGGCGAAGCGCCTAGTTCCGCATCCTGATATCGTCATCCCAGCGGAACCCGACCCCGCCGCCTTGCCAGACCCCCTCGCCCACCGGGTTGGGTCCGTCGATGCGGACATGCTGCGGCAGGTCGAAGCCGGGAGCAAGGTCCTGCATACCCTTCACCGTGCTGCGATGCATGATCCGCAGGCCCTGCTGTTCGACCGGCATGTGTGCCTCGGGCGATGCGCGGTGCGCCACGGCCAGGTTGTCGATGAACACGCAATCGTTTTCGTTGTATTCGAAGGCCGTGGCATAGCCGTTTTCCAGCCCGGCGTTCAGGATATCGTTGTATTCGTGGCACAGCGCCTTCAACTCGTCGGCGTGCAGCAGGCGGAATGCGTCCTGATCCGGGAGCTTTTCAAGCACCGCGCCGGTCATGCCCAGATGCAGCCAGATGCATTTCTGCCCGGTGATGGGGTGTTCATGCACCAGCGGATGCACCACACCCGAAGCCGAATTCACCGAGGACAGGCGCCGCCAGCGTTCCTTGCGATCCTCGGGCAGCGCCTCGTATGCAAGTCCCTGATGCGCGAAATGCGTCCCGCCGCCATTCTCGGCCGGGCGGATGATGTGATAGCCTGAATGCGAGAAGGTCGCGGGCAGGAAACTGCCGTCATTGTGCCATTGCGGGCCGACATCGGGGATGCCGTGACGTTCGTCATTCGACAGCCGGAAGATATGTGGATTGCCGCCAGGTGTTTCCGGATGCACGCCGTGGGTGCTGTGCAATTCGCGCCCGCCCCAGAGACAGCTTGCGCGCAGGAAGTCCTCGGGCTCCAGTTGGGTTTCGTTCTTGAAGACCAGGAACCCGCGCTCGGCCATGATGCGCTCCAATGCGTCGCGCACCTCGGACGGGATGGAGTCGGCGGCGGTCAGGTCGATGCCCGAGACCTCGGCGCCAATCGGCTCCAGCGGGACGATACGGCCGCCGAAATCTTCGACAATGGCGGCGAGGGATGAATCAATCTTTGGCGATTTCGATAGTTCGATGGTCAATGCGCACCTCCTTTACTCTTCCGGAGGTAAGAAGCATGCCTTGGCGTTTAAAGCCGTTGCGCCGGATTTCCTTCGGCCCCTCCGGCGCCGCAGGCTGCGGGACAGGCCGGGACAGAGCGCGCCCGTCGGGGGCGCGCTCTAATTCGAGGGGCTGATGTAAAAACAGTGGCTTACCCGGATTTCTTCACTCCGGGCACAAGGCTCGCCATCTCGGTCGGGAAAGGGAAGACGATGGTCGAGTTCTTGTCCCCGGCAATGAAGTTCAGCGACGACAGGTAGCGCAACTGCATCGCGCCCGGGTCCTTGGACATGATCTGGGCGGCCTCCAGCAGTTTCTGCGCGGCCTGCTGTTCGCCATTGGCGTTGATGACCTTGGCGCGGCGTTCGCGCTCGGCCTCGGCCTGCCGGGCGATGGCGCGGATCATCGACTCGGCGATGTCGACATGCTTGATCTCGACATTGGCGACCTTGATGCCCCAGGCCTCGGTCTGGGTGTCGAGGATCTCCTGAATGTCATCGTTCAGCTTGTCGCGCTCGGCCAGGATTTCGTCAAGTTCGTGCTTGCCGAGGACGGCGCGCAGCGTCGTCTGCGCCAGTTCGCTGGTCGCGGCCATGAAGTTTTCGACCTGGATCGTGGCCTTTTCCGCGTCGATCACCCGGAAATACAGCACCGCCGAGACGTTGACCGACACATTGTCCTTGGAGATCACGTCCTGCTTTGGCACGTCCAGCGTGACCGTGCGCAGGTCCACCCGCACCAGTTGCTGGACAAAGGGGATCAGCAGGATCAGCCCCGGCCCCTTGGTGCCGGTGTAGCGGCCCAGCGTGAAGACCACGGCACGTTCGTATTCGCGCAGCACGCGGATGGCCGAGGCCAGAAAGGCGAGCAGCAGAACGCCGATCACGCCATAGAAGCCAAGGTCTGCCAGAATATCCATCGGATACCTCCATTTCAGAGTGTTGATGCAGCGCAGCGGCGGGGGACGTTCAGTCGGCCCGCTCCACGCGCAGTTTCAGGCCGGTAAGCCCCGTGACCCGCACCGGATCGCCCGGCGAGAGCGGCGTGTCAGAGATCGCACGCCAACGTTCGGCATGGACCCAGACATGGCCCTGCCGCCCATCCCAGTCCATCACGTCGCCCTCGGCGCCGATCATCTCCTCGGGGCCGCTGACGACCTTGGCCTTGACCGAACCCATGGCCAGCCGGGCGATGATCAGGGTCAGGATCAGCCCGGTGACCGCGATGCCCGCGATCAGCGGCACCGAGACCTCGGCCCCCGGCCCTTCGCCTTCGACCAGGATTGCCGCGCCGACCACCATGGCCGCCGTCCCGCCGATCCCGAGGATGCCGAAGGAGGGCGCAAACGCCTCGGCAATCAGTAACGCGATGCCCAGCAGGATCAACCCCGCGCCCGCGATGTTCAGCGGCAGGAGCGCCAGCGCATAAAGCCCCAGCAGCAGGCTTATGCCGCCCACCGTGCCGGGCAGCAGCGCGCCGGGGTTCAGCCCCTCGAACAGCAGGCCATAGACCCCCACCAGCATCAGGATCAGCGCGACATTGGGGTTGGCGATGAGCGACAGCGCCTGCGTGCGCCAGTCGGGCGTGATCTGCTCCAGCGTCAGGTCCTCGGTGTCCAGGATCACATCCGCGCCATCCAGTTCCACGGTCATGCCATGCGCCTGCGCCAGCAGATCGCTGACGTCCGAGGCAACGAAATCGATCACGTTCTGCTCGGCCGCCTCGCTGGCGGTCAGGGTGGCGGCATCGCGGACGGCACGTTCGGCCCATTCGGCGTTGCGCCCGCGCAATTCGGCCAGCCCGCGGATGAAGGCGATGGCATCGTTCAGCGCCTTGGCTTCGGCTGCGGACATGCCCGCGGGCCGGTCCTCGGGCGCCGCTTCGGCGCCGTTGTCATTCTCGCCATTCTCACCGTTTTCGCCGTTCCCGCTGTCTTCCTCGGGCAGGTCAAAGGGGCTCCCTCCGCCGCCCCCGTCACCCATCGGGCTGACCGGGGTCGCGGCGCCCAGGCTGGTGGCGGGCGCCATGGCGGCGACGTGGCTGGCATAGGCGATATAGGTGCCAGCACTCGCCGCGCGCGCCCCGCGCGGGCTGACAAAGGTCGCCACCGGCACCGGCGAGTCCAGGATATCGCGGATGATCTGCCGCGTGGACACCACCAGCCCGCCGGGCGTGTCCAGTTCGATGATCACCATGGCCACGCCACGTTCCGCGGCCTCGTTCAGGTTCGCTCGCAGATAATCCGCCGTCGCCGGGCTGATGGCATCGTGCAGTTCGACCACCATCGCCGTGCGCTCGCGCGGTTCGTAGATGGATTGCGCGGCGATCAGACCGGCCAGACCGACGAAAGCAAGGACCGAGAACAGGGCAAGGCGCAGAAGGCGCGCGGCGGGTGTGGTGCGATGGTGCTGAATCATTGCGAAGGATCACCTAGACCGGGGCGTATGAATGTCACATGGGGACGGCAAGGGCGCGGCTCAACACCGCAGGGCTGACCGCGCGCGCAGCGCGCCCGGCCCAACGGGAGGAGGGGCGCGCAAGCGGCCCGACGACGGGCGGGAGCCTTCCTTGACCGCAGCGCCGCGCCGCCCCTCGCCTTTGCACTGCCTTCTGCGCAGCGTCGGCGTCGCATCGGGCATTGCCGGACACGAAGGTGCGAGGGCTGCACAGGGCAGCAATCCGTTGCCATGTCACGCCGCGCAGAGCATCCTGCGCGCGGAGGATTCGGACAGGGGGCGCCCCGGAATTGTCCCCGAAGGATGGCCGCATGGTTATGAATACTGACACGGACCTGCGCGACAAGCGCCGGGCGGCCTGGGCCGGGGTGGTGCTGAACGGGCCGCTGGCGGCGGCCAAGATCGCCGTCGGATGGGTGGCACAAAGCCAGGCGCTGGTGGCCGATGGCGTGCATTCGCTCTCGGACCTTCTGTCCGACGCGGCGGTGATCTGGGCGTTGAAGCACTCGCACCGCCCGCCGGACAGCGACCATCCCTTTGGCCATGGCCGGTTCGAAACGCTGGCCACGCTCGCCATCGCCGCAATGCTGGCGCTGGCCGCGGCGGGAATCCTGCTGGATGCGGGCGCGCGGCTGATCGCCCCGCCCGACGCCGCGCCGGGCGCGCTGGCGCTGTGGGTGGCCGCTTTCTCCATCGCGCTGAAGGAAGCGCTCTATCATTACACGCGGATTGTCGCCCGGCGGACCGGGTCGGCGATGATGGCTGCCAACGCCTGGCACCACCGCTCGGACGCCGTGACCTCTATCGTGGCGCTGGCGGGGATCGGCGCGGCGATGCTGGGCGTGCCTTGGGCCGATGCGCTGGGCGCAGGCATCATCGCACTGATGCTGGGGCGCGTGGCCTGGACCTTTGGCCGCCCGGCGGTGCGCGAACTCGTGGACACAGCCCCGCCCGAGGCCACCGCCGCGCGTATCACCGAGGCGCTCATGGCCACCCCGGGCGTGCGCGATGCCCATGACCTGCGCCTGCGCCAGATGAGCGGCACCTTGCAGGCCGATGCGCATATCACGCTTGACCCGGCGATGACGCTCTCCGAGGCGCACCGCCTGTCCGAGGCCGCCCGCGCCGAAGTGCTGGCGCAGGTGCCCGAAGTGTCCGAGATCATCATCCACCCCGAACCCGACGGCCATGCCGACGGTCCCGCCGCCCATGACGCGGCGCTGCGCCCGGAACTGGCGCAGATCGTGCATGACTGTCTGGACGGGATCGTCCCGCGCGGCGCCATCCGCGACCTGCGGCTGGATTACCGCGACGAGGGTGTGATCGCCGTGGTGGAGTTGCGCCGCGCGCCCGCCGGTGACGCGCAGGGCCGCGTGTCCAGACGCCTTGGGCAGGCCCGGAGCGATCTGTCGCAGATCCGCCTGCTCTGGACCTCGGTCTCCTGAGCCGGGGCGCTCAGCCGACGCCGTCCAGCATGCGGCCCACCATCTCGCCCATGTCGCGGCTCAGCTTCGGATGCGCGCGGATGCGTTCCAGCTCCGCCCGGATCAGCGCCTGCCGCGCGGAGCCATAGCGCCGCCAGGTCTCGAACGCCGTGGACTGGCGCGCCGCCGCCTGCGGGTTCATCGCGTCAAGCCGGATCAGCCAATCGGCGACAAAGCGATACCCCGCGCCTGAGGCGTGGTGAAACCCCGCCGGGTTCATGGCCAGCGCACCCACCACGGCGCGGAAGCGGTTGGGGTTCTTGGGGTCGAAATCCGGGTGCGCGGCAAGGGCGCTTGCCGTGTCGGCGGCGGCATCGGGCGCGGCGTGCAGGATCTGCTGCGCGAACCATTTGTCCAGCACCAGCCGGTCATCCTTCCAGCGGCGATAGAAAGCGGCCGTTTCCTCCTGCCCCGCCCCGACCGCCAGCAATGCGCCCCAGGCGCCCAGCGCCTCGGTCATGTTGTCGGCGCTGGCAAACAGCGCCCGCGCCTTCGCCCCGCCATCAAGCCGCGTCAGCAGCGACAGCGCGCGCAGCCGCAGCGCGCGGCGCCCCGCCGCCGTGGCCTCGGGGCTGTAGGGGCCGGGGGTGTCCATGGCGGCGAAGGTGGCGGCCAGCGGATCGGCCAGCGCCTCGGCCACGGTCTGCATCAGGCGCTCGCGCGCCGCACGGATCGCCGCCGGGTCCGGGGTGTGCCCGGCCTCATGAAGCGATTGCGCCAGTTCCTCCTGCCCCGGCAGACCCAGGGCAAAGGCGCGGAACGCCGGGTCGAGCGATTCATCGCGCAACAGACGGTCCAGCGCCGAGAGGTATTCCGGCCCGGGCCGCGCGCCCTCCAGGATCATCGCGTGCAGGATGTCGCGGGCCAGGTCATGCCCGGCCTCCCACCGCGCCACGGGGTCGGTGTCATGGGCCAGGAGATGCGCACGCGTTTCGGCGTCGAGCTTGTGCTCGACAATCACCGGCGCCGAGGCCCCGCGCAGGAGCGAGACCACGGGCCGGGCGGGCAAGCCATCGAATCGAAACGCCTGTTCGGCCTGAGAAAGCTCCAGCACCTGCGTCGGCACCAGTTCCGCCCCATCCGGGCCGATCAGCCCCACCGCCACCGGGATCATCAGCGGCGCCTTGTCGGGCTGGCTGGGCGTGGGCGGCGTGTGCTGGGCCAACCGCAGGGTGAAGGTGCTGCCATCCCAATCCTCGGTCACCTTCAGCCGGGGCGTGCCCGCCTGTTCATACCAGCGGCGGAACTGCGACAGGTCGCGCCCGGTGGCATCCTCGAACACCCGCACCCAATCGTCGATGGTCGCGGCCTGCCCGTCATGGCGCTGGAAATAGAGCTGCAGCGCCTTGTCATACCCTTCCGGCCCCACCAGCAGGTGCAGCATCCGGATCAGCTCGGCGCCTTTCTCATAGACCGTGGCGGTGTAGAAGTTGTTGATCTCCACATAGCTGACAGGCTGCACGGGGTGCGCGAGCGGCCCCGCATCCTCGCGGAACTGGCGCGCGCGGAGCGTCAGCACATCGCCGATCCGCTGCACGGGCGCCGAGCGCATGTCGGCCATGAACTGCTGGTCGCGAAAGACCGTCAGCCCCTCCTTGAGCGACAGCTGAAACCAGTCGCGGCAGGTGATGCGGTTGCCGGTCCAGTTGTGGAAATACTCATGCGCGACAATGCGTTCGATATTCGCAAAATCGGCGTCGGTGGCGCTTTCGGGATCCGCCAGCACGTAGCGCGAGTTGAAGATGTTGAGCCCCTTGTTTTCCATCGCGCCCATGTTGAAGTCATCGACAGCCACAACGTTGAAGACATCGAGGTCATAGGCGAGGCCGTAAACCGCCTCGTCCCAGCGCATGGAGCGCTTGAGCGCGTCCATGGCATAGGCGGTGCGATGCTCGTCACCCCGGCGCACCCAGATGTTGAGATCCACCGCGCGCCCCTCGGAGGTGGTGAAGCGCTCCGAGGTGGCGACCAGATCGCCCGCCACCAGCGCGAACAGGTAGCTGGGCTTGGGGTGCGGGTCCTCCCATTCCGCCCAGCCGGAGCCGCTGGCCACCGGGTTGCCGTTCGATAGCAGCACCGGCAGGTCGCTTTCGATCCGCACCCGGAAGGGCGCCATCACGTCCGGACGGTCGGGGTAGAAGGTGATGCGGCGGAAGCCCTCGGCCTCGCACTGGGTGGAGAACATGCCCTTGGAGATGTAGAGCCCCTCCAGCGCGGTGTTGGCTTGCGGATTGATCTCGACCTCGGCCTCCCAGTCGAAGGGGCCATCGGGCAGGGTCGCCTTCGGCAGGGTCAGACCAGTGGCATCGGGGGTGACGGTGACCTTGGCCCCATTGAGCGACGCCGCGATCAGCCGCAGGCCCTCACCATCAAGCCGCAGGTCCTGCCCGGGCGCGGCCGTGGGGTTGGGGCGGAATCGGATCTGCGCCCGCACGCGTGTCGCCGCCGGGTCGAGCCGGAAGGTCAGCGCCACCCGGTCGACCAGCCACGGCGGCGGGGTGTAATCGCGCAGATGCACGGGCGCGGGCTGCGTATCCTTCATGACGGGGTCTCCTGTGGCGGTTCGCTCAACACCTAGGACAGATGCGGACCGAGAGCAAAGCCGAACACGCCCGGAAGCCGGCGGAGCGCGAACCGGGCAAGGGGGGGCTCCCGCCCGCCTCGATCGCATCGGAGATGCACCCGAGGCGGTTGGGCCGGGCGGCGCGGGCAAGGCCCGCGCCGCGACTGCGTTGAGTGTGCACGCGCTCACCCGCGGTAACGTGGGGTGACAGCTTCCTTCGACGCCCCTACATAGTTGCCCGAGGGCAGCGGACGGACGGGACCGATGGGCGGAGACGAAATCGCACGGATCATGTATCTGACCATCCTCGGCGGGGCGCTGCTGGCCTATGTGCTGCTGTCAAGACGCGCCGACATCGGTCAGAGCCTGCGCCACCTGATGCTCTGGGGGCTGATCTTCATCGGCGTCGCCGCAGGCTACGGACTGTGGGAGGATACCTTTGCCCCGCGCACCCAGGCGGTGGTCACCGGAGACGGACAGATCGCCATTCCGCGCGCCCGTGACGGGCACTATTACCTGACGCTCGAGGTCAACGACACCCCGGTGCGCTTCGTCGTCGACACCGGCGCGACCGACCTGGTGCTCAGCCAGCGGGACGCCGCCGCCGCCGGGCTGGATCCGGATGCGCTGGCCTATCTCGGCCAGGCGCGTACGGCCAACGGCGTGGTCGCCATCGCGCGGGTCACGCTTGACGATGTGGTACTGGCCGAGGGCGACCTGCGAATCGCGGATCAGCGCGTGCCTGCCTTCGTCAACCAGGGGGAACTCGACACCTCGCTTCTGGGCATGGGCTATCTGGAGCGCTTCGCCCGGATCGAAATCGCGGATGGACGGCTGATCCTCACCCGATAGGGTCACAGGCTGCCCCGCTCCGCAGCGCCGTCGCTCCGCCAGGCTCGCCCAGCAGGTGCACCGTGTCGCGCCGCGCAGTAGGTCTTGCTCGGATCCGGGGCGAACCGGGCACCTGCCGGGCAAAAACCGCGGCGCTGAACAACACCACGCACCGGCCGCACCGTATCGTCGACAGCGCGCAAAGTCCTTCGGGTCAAACACCCCATCATCTGTGCAAAAATATCCCGGGGGGGAGTCGCGTGGCACGCGCGACGGGGGGCAGCGCCCCCCGCGGCGCGGGCTTGCCCGCGCCGCCCGGCCCAACGGGCGCGGGCGCATCTTCGATGCGCCTGACGACGGGCGGGAGCCGCCTTTGCCTAGAGCGCTCCCTCCGCGGTGGCGCGGGCCTCGCGGATCAGGGACAGGATGTTGCGCGCGGCATCGGGGATGTTGGTGCCGGGGCCGAAGATGGCCTTGACCCCGGCCTCGCGCAGGAAGGCATAATCCTGCTGCGGGATCACCCCGCCGCAGATCACGATGATATCCCCTGCCCCCTGTTCGCGCAGCGCCGCCACCAGCTTCGGCGCCAGCGTCCGGTGCCCCGCCGCCTGGCTGGAGATCCCCACCACATGCACGTCGTTGTCCACCGCGTCCTGCGCCGCTTCCTCGGGGGTCTGGAACAGCGGGCCCACGTCCACGTCGAAGCCGATATCGGCGAAGGCCGTGGCGATCACCTTGGCGCCGCGGTCATGCCCGTCCTGGCCCATCTTGACCACCAGCATGCGCGGGCGGCGGCCCTCGGCCTCGGCGAAGGCCTCGACATCGGCCTGGATGGCGGCGAAGCCTTCATCGCCCTCATAGGCCGCGCCATAGACGCCTGCGAGGGTCTTCACCTCGGCGCGGTGGCGCCCGAACACCTTTTCCATCGCCATGCTGATCTCCCCGACCGAGGCCCGTGCCCGGGCCGCCTCTACCGCCGCTTCCAGAAGGTTGCCGCCTTCCTCCGCGCGCCGCGTGACCTCGGCGAGTGCTGCGTCGCAGGCCGCCTGATCGCGGGACGCGCGGATGCGTTCGAGTGCTGCGACCTGGCCGTCGCGGACCTTGACGTTGTCGATGTCCAGAATGTCGATCGGGTCTTCCTTGTCCTTGCGATACTTGTTGACGCCGACGATCACCTCCTCGCCCCGGTCGATCTGGGCCTGACGGCGGGCGGCCGTCTCCTCGATCCGCAGCTTGGGCATGCCGCTGGCCACGGCCTTGGTCATGCCGCCCATTCCCTCGACCTCTTCCATCAGCGCCCATGCGGCCTCGGCCAGGTCATGGGTCAGCTTTTCGATGTAATAGCTGCCCGCCAGAGGGTCGACGACCGCTGTGACGCCGGTTTCCTCCTGCAGGATCAACTGGGTGTTGCGCGCGATCCGGGCGCTGAAATCGGTGGGCAGCGCAATCGCCTCATCCAGCGCATTGGTGTGCAGGCTTTGCGTGCCGCCCAGCACGGCGCTCATCGCCTCATACGCCGTGCGGATCACGTTGTTGTAAGGGTCCTGCTCCTGCAGGGACACGCCCGAGGTCTGGCAATGGGTGCGCAGCATCTTCGACTTCGGGTCCTTGGGCTCGAACTCGTCCATGACCCGCGACCACAACATCCGCGCGGCGCGCAGCTTGGCGATCTCCATGAAGAAGTTCATGCCGATGGCGAAGAAGAAGCTCAGCCGCCCGGCGAAACGGTCTACATCCATGCCGCGGTGGATTGCCGCGCGGACGTATTCGCGCCCGTCGGCGAGGGTGAAGGCCAGCTCCTGCACGAGGTTCGCGCCCGCCTCCTGCATATGGTAGCCGGAGATCGAGATCGAGTTGAAGCGCGGCATCTCAGCGCTCGTGAATTCGATGATGTCGGCGATGATCCGCATCGAAGGCTCGGGCGGGTAGATATAGGTGTTGCGGACCATGAATTCCTTGAGGATGTCGTTCTGGATCGTGCCCGACAGCAGCTTGCGGTCCACCCCCTGTTCCTCGCCCGTGACGATGAAATTCGCCAGAATCGGGATCACCGCGCCGTTCATGGTCATGGACACGCTGACCTTTTCCAGCGGGATGCCGTCGAAGAGAATCTTCATGTCCTCGACCGAATCGATGGCCACGCCCGCCTTGCCCACGTCGCCCTCCACCCGCGGATGATCGCTGTCATAGCCCCGGTGCGTGGCCAGATCGAAGGCGACGGACACCCCCTGCTGCCCGGCCGCCAGCGCGCGGCGGTAGAAGGCGTTCGATTCCTCGGCGGTCGAAAAACCCGCGTACTGGCGGATCGTCCAGGGGCGGCCCGCATACATGGTGGCGCGCACGCCGCGGGTATAGGGGGCCTCGCCCGGAATGGTGCCGAGGTGCGGCAGATCGGCGATGTCCTCGTGAAGGTAGAGCGGCTGCACCGCGATCCCTTCGAGCGTGTGCCAGGTCAGGTCCTCGCGCGGGCGGCCCCGCAGCTCCTTTTCGGCAAGCATTTCCCAGCGGTTTCGATTGTCAGCCATGGCGGATTCCTTCTGTCGCAGGGGCGCGCCCGGAAACGGCGCCGCCCTCTGGTGTTTTTCACGCAATCGGTCCTATATGTCGGTCAACAGGAGGGATCATGCGACCGATCTTTGTCATTGCCTTCATCACTGCCTTCGCGGCGTTCCTGCCCGCCTCTGCCCCGGCCACCGAAGCCTCGGAGGAAGCGGCCGAAAACGGCGAGATGAACCCCGAGGCCGCAGCCGACACTGCCGCCGAGACGCTGGACGAGGCCGAAGGCGCCACGGAAGAGGACGCACTGCCCGACCCGGACGCGGAGTTGCTGTTCCTGGATGCGCGCGAGATCGACGTGCGCGAGTTCATCTGGAACCGGCGGATCGCGGTTGTCATGGCCGACACGCCCAATGATCCCGCGTTCGAACGGCAGCTTGCGTCGCTGCGCGACCGCGCCGATGAATTTGTCGATCGTGACCTTGTGGTGATCTTTGACGCCCACCCCGAAGACAACAGCGCGCTGCGGCAGGTGATGCGCGCGCGCGGTTTCATGATCGCCATCATCGACAAGGATGGCGAGGTCAAGGCCCGCCGCCCCGC
>SKMI01000042.1 GCA_007121115.1 Paracoccaceae bacterium
CGCAACTGCCGCGCCTTGCCGACATACAGCACCTCGGACTGGGCGTTGAGCATCCGGTAAACGCCGGGCGAATTGTCCAGCGTGCGCAGGTAGCCCTGGATGCAGGCGTGCCCGGTCGGGGCGGGGCTGCCTGCCTCAGGGCCCTTCGTTACGGGTCCG
Source organism: Paracoccaceae bacterium (assembly GCA_007121115.1). Classification (GTDB taxonomy): domain Bacteria; phylum Pseudomonadota; class Alphaproteobacteria; order Rhodobacterales; family Rhodobacteraceae; genus Rhabdonatronobacter. The sequence goes on from SKMI01000042.1 coordinate 160, forward strand.
GGTGTTTCGGGGGTCGAATCCATGGTGCTTTTGAGATGGGCGATTCTCGCCTGCGCTGCAACGCCGCGCCGAGATTTTCAAGCCTCAAGCTATCCCCGGATTCTGTGGATAACTCTGTGGGAAGGTTCCCGGGCAGCCCGAATTCCCCAGCAATCCCGGCAAGCTCAACGATCTGCCTAATTTTTGTGCGTTAATTTAAAGCACTGTTTTTAATAGATAATATATTGCTGGTTGGCCAAGTAACTGAATAGTTTAACGTTTTCATGTCGGCATTATTACGTTCCCGTGAACGGTGCAAAACTTGGCGCGAACGACTCTGGAACACGGTCGGCGGGGGGGCTGCTGGCCGCAGAACGCGCGGCTGTCACCGCTTTGTGAGGCGAGCGCTGTAGCGCGGTTGCATCTGCTGCGGCATGGTCAGGCGATGCGCCCTGCTTCGCCCTCCATCGACGAGATCATCCTGCGCCTGCTGCTTGCCAGTGCGCTTGCCGGGCTGATGTTCATCGGAGTGGCGCTGGCCCGGACCGAACCGGTGCGCCCTGCGCCCATCGTCATTCCGCCGCCGGATTTTGCGCTGGACCTCTCCGACGACGGGCGCGATCTGGTGTTTTCGGGCACCGTGGATTTCGGCCTGACCGAAGCGCTGGAGCGCTTGCTGGCACTCCATCCGGGCGTGCAGCGCGTCACCCTGGACAGCAACGGTGGCAGCATCTACGAAGCGCGCGGGGCGGTGCGGGTCCTGCGCGAACACGGCCTGGCCACGCATGTGGACGGGCATTGCGCCTCGGCCTGCGCACTGGTCTTCGTCGGTGGCGGGCTGCGCAGCCTTGGCCCGCAGGCGCGGCTGGGGTTCCACGGTTACAGCCTGCCGCAGCATGCCTCCTACGGGCTGATCGACCCGCGCGTAGAGATGAAGCGAGACATGGCGATCTATCGCGCACAGGCGGTGGCCGAACCGTTCATCGAGATGCTGGCCACGCTGCCGCAGGTGCCCATGTGGTATCCGGCGCGGGACGAGTTGCAGGCCGCCGGGGTGCTGAACGCCCCGTGAAGGCCGATGTGCGCGGTTTCCGGCGCTGGACGCTGCGGACCGCTTGAACCGCCCCGGAATTTGCGCGACCTTCCAGGGTATGTACATCATTCTTGGACTGCTGATCGCCGTGGCGGTGATCATGATCCTGCAACCCTGGAAACGCCGCGCCTGCCGCTGGCGCGAAGACCGGCGCGCGCTGGCCGACGGGCGCGTTCTGCACCGCTGCGCCGCCTGCGGGGCCGAACTGGCGCTCCCCAAGGGCCGCCAACCCGCGAAATGCCTTGCCCCGGGGCGCGGGTCATGACCGCCGCGCCTCCCGTCTCTGCCCCCGATGATGCGGAGGCCCGCCGCGCCGTGGCGCCGGTGATATGCTATCCGGTGGAGTCCCTGTCGCCGCCCGATCTGGCGCTCTACGCCGCCGCCCGCAACGGTGCTGCGAAAGTGGCCGAAACCACCGTGCCCCCGCGCCATGCCCGCGCCTTTCGTGTGCCTGCCGGGCAGTTCTTCCGCATCACCTGCGCCCAGGGGCCGCAGGTGGGCGATCTGAATCTGTTCCACGCCCCCCACCTGTCCGAGCGGTTCTACTCCGGCAAGACTCGCGCGCTGCACGGCACCCATCTGAGCACCGGCGACCGGCTGTGGTCCGGTTTTCCCAACCTGCGGCCCATGGCGACGATCGTGGCGGATACGCTGGACTGGTACGGGTGCGATGCCTTCGGCGGCCGGGTGCATGACGTGATCGGCACCCGCTGCGACCCCTACACGCACCACCTGCTGAGCGGGCAGGATTATCACCACTGCTGCCACTCCAACCTGACCCGTGCGCTGGTGCGTGAGACCGGCCTGCCCGCGCCCGAGGCCGAGACGATGGTCCATGACGTCCTCAACGTCTTCATGTGCACGGGTTTCACCGCCGACACGGGGCAGTATTTCATGAAAGCCACCCCGGCGCGGGCGGGTGATTATCTGGAGTTCTTTGCCGAGATCGACCTGCTGGGCGTGCTTTCGGCCTGCCCTGGCGGGGATTGCGGGTCCGAGCATTCCTCGGACACCGCCATCTGCCATCCATTGCTGGTGGAGGTCTTCGCTCCCGCCACCGACGCGCTGACAAGCTGGTCCCCGCCGACGCCCAACGGCTACGACCGCAGTCACGGGTTGTGACGCGCGGCCCCTTGCGCCCTACCCCCGCAAAACTGCGCCGGGGTTCATGATCCCCAGCGGGTCCAGCGCGGCCTTGATCGCGCGCATTGCGGCCAGCTTCGCAGGGTCGCCGTAGCGTTCCAGATCGCCCACCTTCAGCCGCCCGATCCCATGCTCGGCGCTGACCGACCCGCCCAGGTCAAGCACCAGATCATGCACGCAATGCTTGATTTCCTCGCGCTGGTTTTCGTGGTCCGCCCGGCGCCCGCCCGGCGGCGGGAACACGTTGTAATGCAGGTTGCCGTCGCCCAGATGCCCGAAGGCATTGACCCGAAAATCCCCGATCCGCGCCAGCGCCGGCCCGGCGCGGTCGATGAATTCGGCAATCGCCCCCAGTGGCACCGAAATGTCATGGCTGGCAATCGCGCCGATATGGCGGTTCGCCTCGGGGATCGATTCGCGCAAGTTCCAGAACTCCGCGCGCTGGCCCTCGGACTGGGCGATCACCCCGTCGCTGACCAGCCCGGCCTCGAACCCGTTGGCAAATAGGCCCTCCAGCGCCGCCGCCGGGTCGCCCCCTTCGGGCAGGCCCAGATCGACCAGCACCATCCAGTCCGGCGCCGCGTCAAAAGGCTGGCGCACCTGCGGCATGGTCTCGGCCAGAAACCGCAGCCCCATGCCCGAGATCAGTTCGAAGGCGGAAATCCCCTCGCCCAGCCGCGCTTGGGCGCGGGCCAGCAGGTCCAGCGCCGCCGCCGGGCTTTCCACAACCATCAGCGCCGCGCCTTGCCGCGCCGGGCGCGGAAATAGCCGCAGGCTGGCGGCGGTGATTACCCCCAGCGTGCCCTCCGCGCCGATCAACAGGTTGCGCAGGTCATAGCCGGTGTTGTCCTTGCGCAGCCGCTTCAGCCCGTGCCAGATCGACCCGTCCGGCAGCACCGCCTCCAGCCCCAGACACAGGTCGCGTGCATTGCCGTAGCGCAGCACGTTCACCCCGCCTGCGTTGGTGGCCAACAGCCCGCCGATCCGGGCCGACCCTTCGGACGCCAGCGACAGCGGAAACAAGCGCCCCACCGCTTCGGCTGCAGCCTGCACATCGGCCAGCACGGTTCCCGCCTCGGCCACCAGCACGTTTTCGTCCGCGTGCACCGCGCGGATCGCCCGCATCCCCGAAAGTGACAGCAGAAGCGGCGGGCCATCGTCCATCACCTGGCCGCCCACAAGCCCGGTGCCGCCCCCCAGCGGCACCAGCGCCACCCGCGCCTCGGTGCAGGCGCGCACCACCGCGGCCACTGTCTCCACATCGCGCGGCACCGCCACGGCCCCTGCAACACCCCGCCAGCGCCCGCGTGGTTCCTCCAACTCGCCGGGCGCCGCCTCGCGCAATGTTTCGGGTGGGAGCACTGCCGCCAACCGTTCCAGAAACGCAGCATCGCAGGGGGTCAGCACCACCAACCCTCCCCCGGGCCTGTGACCCCCGCCGCGCCGGGGCGCCGC
>SKMI01000043.1 GCA_007121115.1 Paracoccaceae bacterium
GTGGACTTGCTGCTGCTGTTCATCGGCTGCTATCAGGTGCCCATGTATTTGACGCCCATGCTGCTGGGGGGGTGGTATCGGCGGTTGGCGCGGGGCGGGGAACGCTAGGGGCGTGCGAAAAGCTGTGCTATGGCACGGTTGACGGGACGCAGTCGGGGTGGCGGGGATGGAGTTGATCGTTGCGGCAACGGATCTGACCCGGCGGTCGGCGCATGTGTTGGGCCGGACCGCGCGGCTGGCGCGGCTCCTGGGCGCGCGGGTGTTGCTGGTGCATGTGATCAGACCACCGCGTCCCGGCGTGGCGGGGCTGACGCGACGGGCGTTACGCCGGGGCGCGCGCCCGGCGGCACTGCGCGAACGGTTGCGCGCGGCGGCGGCGCCCTATGCCGATGTCGACATCGAGTGCAAGGTGATCGAGGATGCGGCCGAGGTGGCGCTGTCATCGCTCATGCGCGAGACTGGCGCCGGGCTCCTGGTGGCCGGGCTGCACCGGGAACGCCGGGTGCTGGACCTGTTGCGGCTGACCACACTGGAGCGGATCGTCCTGTCGGTCGAGGCGCCGGTGCTTATTGCGCACCGCACCCCTGCGGAGGATTATGCGCGGGTGCTGGGCGCGGTCACCTTCTCGCCCACTTGCGCGCGCGCGCTGTCGGTGGCGGCGCGGATCGCCCCCGGGGCCAGCATGCACGCGATCCACGCCCTGCAGATGCCGCTGCGCGAAAAGCTGGCCGCGACCGAGGCCGAGGTCTCCCGCACCATGACCGAGGCCGAGATGCTGCGCACGGCCTTCTGTACCCTGCCCGGAGTCCCCGACGGGCTGATCCCGCCCGAGATCGTGATCGGCGGCGTGCACGAGGTGTTGCGGTTCCGCATGGAGGAACTGGGCCCCGATCTGCTGGCCATGGGCACCCATTCCGGGCGCGATCCGCGAACGCTGGGCAACTACACCCGCGACATGATGCGCGCGCCGCCCACGGATGTGCTGATCGTCAAGCCGGGGCCACCGGGCTGACACGCACGCGGCCCGCGCGATCAGCGCAGCACGCGCGGCCCGCGCGATCAGCGCAAGACGAAAAACTTGTCGCGCGACGTCATGCCCCGGCGCAGTTCCAGCCGTGACGGCGCCACGCCCAGCGCACCGGCCAGCGCACGGGTAACGGCGCGGTTGGCCTTGCCGGCCTCGGGCGCGCAGGTCACGCGGACCCGGATCACCCCGTCCTTGCCCCGCTCGACCGCCTCGCGCGCGGCCCGTGGCGCCACGCGCACCGCGATACTGGCACCGGGTTCGGCGAGGTCGCGCAGATCCTCGCTCGCCGCCGTTTCCTTGGCCATGATCTCCCCCAAAAGCAGCCTGCGCCGGGCTGGACCCGGGCGCGCGGGTAACTTACCTGTGACGGGTCAACTGTGAAAGACCCAGTCTCATGCCCGATCCCAACGCCCCTGCACCCAGTCAAACCGTGATGGAGTTCCTGCTTGCCCGCCGGTCGCGCCCGGCCAAGATGCTGACAACGCCGGTCCCGGACCGCGCCGCGCTGGAGGTCCTGCTGCAGGCCGCCGCACGGGTGCCCGATCACGGCAAGCTGGAGCCATGGCGCTTCATCGTGCTGGAGAAACCGGCGCTTGAGCGGCTGGCCGAACTGGCGCGGGCGCGGGGCGCGGCGCTGGGGCTGGACCCGGAACGGATCGACAAGGGCGCGGCGCAATACGAAGGCGCCGATCTGGTGGTGGCGGTGGTGGCTTCGCCCAAGCCGTCCGAGAGCATCCCGAAGGTAGAACAGACGCTCTCGGCGGGGGCGGCGTGCCTGTCACTGCTGAATGCCGCGCTCGCCTCGGGCTGGGGGGCGTGCTGGCTGACCGGCTGGGCCGCGCATGACCGTGCCTTCGTGACCGAGGGGCTGGGGCTGGGCGCCGAAGAGTTCATCGCAGGGATGATCCATATCGGCACCGAACGGCGCACCCCGCCGGAGCGCCCGCGCCCGGACATGGCCGCGATCACCACATGGGTGGAGGTGTAGGCGCGCAGGGCTCTTGCGGTCAGCCTGTGCGCCAGTCGGGACGAAAGCGCCCGCGTGGGCCACACCCCACCCGCCCGCCCCGGCACGCCTCGCGGGCGCTGCGGGCGCATGGCGCCCGCCATGCTTCATCGGAACCGGGCCGATTGCCGGAAAGCCGCGCCCTTGCAGGCTCAGTTCTGGCGGGTCCAGACCTGTTCGCGGCAGAAGCCCATGACGCACCCCGAGACGCCGAGTTCGTTGCCGCGCAGTTCCATCCGCGAGGAATAGGTGCGGTTGCGGTCCGGCGCCCAGATGCGGCCATCGCGATAGGTGCCATCGCCCTGCGGCTCCATGTCCCAGACGATGGCACGGCCGATGTTTTCGGACTCAACCTGGCTGCCGGACGAGTCGAAGGCCGCCACCAGCCCGCCGCAGATCAGCCCGTTGGAACAGGTCTGCATCCGCACATGGCCAAAGTTGCCGTTGTCATCGGGTTGGGTCTTCCACATTCCGTGCACCGGGTCGGCTGCGGCGGGCGCGGCCAGCGCCAGCAGGGCCGCGGCGGCGGCGAGTGTCAGTTTGCGCATGTCGTTATCCTCCCTTGAACGCTCCTCCCCGAGCGTTGGCACCAGAATGCACCGCAACAGGGGGCCGGGCAATCCTGACCTTGCGGCAGAGCGCCGCACCACGCCCGGGGGTTCCCCCCCTGCCCCGGAACGGTTAAGTGCAGCGCGACGGGCCGGATCGCACCCTCCTGCCCGCAGCACCGCGAAAGGAATGCGCCATGATCCTCTACCCGGCCATCGACCTGAAGGACTGCCAGTGCGTGCGGCTGCTGAAGGGCGCCATGGACCGCGCCACCGTGTTCAACGATGACCCGGCGGCGCAGGCGCGTGCCTTTGTGGATCAGGGCGCGGAATGGCTGCATCTGGTTGACCTGAACGGCGCTTTCGCGGGCGCACCGGTGAACGCCCAGGCGGTCGAGGCGATTCTGGCGGCAGCCGACGTGCCCTGCCAGCTTGGCGGCGGCATCCGCGACATGGCCACGATCGAAACATGGCTGGACAAGGGGCTGCGCCGGGTGATCCTGGGCACCGTGGCGGTGGAAGACCCCGATCTGGTGACCGAAGCCGCGCGCGCCTTTCCGGGGCGTATCGCGGTGGGGATCGACGCGCGTGCAGGCCGCGTCGCCACCCGCGGCTGGGCGACCGAGACCGAGGTGGACGCCACCGAGCTGGCGCAGCGGTTCGAGGACGCAGGCGTCGCGGCGATCATCTATACCGACATCGACCGCGACGGCGCCATGGGCGGGCCAAACGTGGCCGCGACAGCGGCACTCGCGCGGGCGACGCGGCTGCCGGTCATTGCCTCGGGGGGGGTGTCCTCGCTCGACGATCTGGTGGCGCTGCGCGATTGCGGCGTGGCGCTGGATGGGGCGATCTCGGGGCGGGCGCTCTATGACGGCAAGCTGGACCTAGCCCGCGCCATGGCCACCTTGCGGGCAGCGGCGGCCTGATCGCGGCCCTGAACCTGGCGTGGGGTTGCCTTCCCCTTGCGCCCGGGCACGATATGTAACAGACACGGGCGCAACAACGCAGGGATGCAGACAGGACAGATGGCGGACGGCACCATGGCAGCGACAGTGAAACCAACCGAGGAGATCTCGGTCCGCGATGTCTTCGGGATCGACAGCGACATGGTGGTCAAGGGGTTCGAGGAACGCACCGAGCGCGTGCCCGCCATCGACGCCACCTACAAGTTCGACCCCGACACCACCCTCGCCATCCTGGCCGGGTTTCAGTACAACCGCCGGGTGATGATCCA
>SKMI01000024.1 GCA_007121115.1 Paracoccaceae bacterium
ACCCCGGCCACCAGCGCAAAGGTCAGGTCCGGGCCAAAGGTCAGCCAGCCCGCCACGGCCACGGCCGCGACCACCATCACCGCCGGGACGAAATACAACGTCACCTTGTCCACCAGCGCCTGGATGGGGAGTTTCGCGCCCTGCGCGGCCTCGACCATGCGGATGATCTGCGCCAGCACCGTGTCGGTGCCGACATGGGTGGCGCGCATGACCAGACTGCCGGTGCCGTTGACCGTGCCGCCAGTGACGCGGGTGCCTTTTTCCTTCTCCACCGGCACGGGCTCGCCGGTGATCATGCTTTCGTCGACGTAGCTGGTGCCCTCCGCCACCTCGCCATCCACAGGCACGCGCTCGCCGGGGCGGATGCGGATGTGATCGCCGGGTTGCAGATCCTTGAGCGGCACCGTCACCTCGGCCCCGTCGCGCAGCACGCGGGCCTCGCGCGGTTGCAACCCGACCAGCCGGGCGATGGCGGCGCCGGTGCGCCCCTTGGCCCGCGCTTCCAGCCAGCGGCCCAGCAGGATCAGCGTGACGATCACCGCCGCGGCCTCGAAATACACCGCGCGCGTGCCCTCGGGCAGTACGCCGGGGGCGAAGAGCGCGACCACGGAATAGGCCCAGGCCGCCGAGGTGCCGACCGCAACCAGCGAGTTCATGTCCGGCGCCCGGCGCCAGAGCGCCGGAAAGCCGCGCAGATAGAAGGCGCGGCCGGGCCAGAACAGCACCAGAGTGGTCAGCACGAACTGGATCATCCAGCTTGTCTGCATGCCGATGCTATGGTGCAGCCAGTGATGAAAGGCCGGTACCACATGCCCGCCCATTTCGAGGATGAAGACCGGAAGCGTCAGCGCCCCCGCGATCAGGAAATTGCGCCGGACGGCGGCGGCCTCGGCATCATGGCGATCGGCCGGGCTTTCGGGCGTTTCGTGCCCGTCTACCGGCTGGGCGGGATAACCTGCGTCAGTCGCCGCGCGCGCCAGGGCCTGCGCTGTCGTGGCGCCTTCCAGCACCTCGACCCGCGCCTGCCCGGCGGCCAGGTTCACCGTGGCCGAGAGCACCCCGGGCACGGCCGTCAACGCCGCCTCCACCCGCGCGACGCAGGACGCGCAGGTCATCCCGTCCAGCGCCAGCGTGAGCTCGGACTGCCGCGCCGGGTAGCCCGCCGCCTCCAGCCGCTCGGCCAGGCCCTGCGCCGTCGCCGGGGCGGAAAGCGTCAGATCGGCGGTGGCATTGGCCAGGTTGACCGCCACATCGGCCGTGCCCGGCTCTCCCTGCAACGCGGCTTCAGCACGGCGCACGCAGCCCGCGCAACTCAGCCCGTCCAGATGCAGGCGCAGCCTGTGGTCACCGGCGGTTTGCGTATTCATGGTCGACTCCGTCCTGTTGACGGGACATCACATAGTCCTTCCCGCCGCTGGAAGGTCAAGCGTCCGCTTGCGCGAAATCCACCGATCGCCCATGCTGTTGACAATTCCACCGGAGTTCCGATGCCCATGCCCCTGCCGCGCCGCTTCGCGCTTGCCGCCCTTGCCCTGACCCTGCCGGGGCTTGAGGGCGCGCGCGCGGATTTCTACGTCTGCAACGACAGTTTCGACGTGGTGAATGTGGCGGTTGGCGACGATTCGGGCGGCACAATCCGCACCCGCGGCTGGTGGACCATCGGGCCGAACCGCTGCGCCACGGTGATCCGCGGGCGGCTGGACGCGCGGTTCCTGTATGTCTTTGCCACCGATGTCTTTGGCCAGGAACTGCTGGACGGGGACACGGAGCTTTGCGTGCTGGACGGGCGGTTCGACATCACCGGCGGCGATGACTGCTGGGAACGCGGGCACATCGGAGCGCCGTTCCTGGAAATCGACACCGGCGATATCGAGGGCTGGACCCTGTTTCTGGGCGACACGCCGTCCTGACGCCGGTCGCGCGGCAGGCGCTCAGGTCTTGGACTTGTCGTAGCGCTCGGCGTGCGGGCCGCCGTATTTTTCAGGCTTGTCGCTCTGCTTGGTCACTGGCGCGGCTGAGCCCGCGGCACCGCCGCTATTGATCAGCACGGTGGCGCCCGAAATCGCCACGCCCGAAGGCCCGATCGTGACAAAGCTACCCCCAGCCTTGAGGGTCAGCGTCATACCAGCTTCAACCACCACATTCATGCCGCCTTTCACGGTCATGTTGCTGCCGGCGGTCAGGAACGCGTTCGATCCGGCCTCCAGCCGTGCCGACCCACCGGCCGCGGTGCAGAAATTACCGGTGATGTCGGTCACATCATTGCCGCCGACCTTTGTGGCGCGGGTGGAGCCGACCTCCAGCGATTGCGAGGAGTCGATTTCCTTGCGTTCATCACCAACCACCTTGATGTCGCGGTCCTGGCCGATATGGAGCGAGTCGCTTTCCTCGATCTCGCGGTGTGCATTCCCCTCGATGTGCCAGGTCACGTCCTTCTTGACCACGGCGTTGAAATACCGCTGCGCGTGCAGGAAGATTTCTTCCTCGTCGGCCTCGTCCTCGAAGCGCAGTTCGTTGAACCCCGATCCCATATGCGAATCGGATTTGATCGTGGTGCGGGTCTTGTGATTCGGCAGTTCGTGAGGCGGGTGGTTCTTGCCGTTGTAGACACAGCCAGTGACGATGGGCAGGTCAGGGTGGCCTTCGATGAAATCGACCACTACCTCCATGCCGATGCGCGGGATCACCATGGAACCCCAGCCATTGCCCGCCGATGTCTGCGCCACCCGGCAATACATGGAGTCCGCCTCGTCCCGGTCCCAGTGAAAGCGCACAAGGATGCGCCCGTGCTTGTCGACGTGGATTTCCTCGCCCTCGGGGCCGACCACCACGGCGGTCTGCGGGCCGTTCACCTTCGGCTCGGGTTGCCGGCGCGGCGGGGCGAAGGGCGCGTCATCGGGCACGAAATTGTAGCGGCCGACATAATCCGGGCCAGCAACCGCCCCGCTCCCGCCTGAGGCATAGGACTGGGAGTTGTAGGTATGCCTCGCAGACACGCACAGGAACCCCTTGCCGGTCACGCCGGGGATCTCTTCGCCGCTCACGCTCAGGCGCATGCCCGCCGCGAGCGACATGCAGTCCCCCACAGCCTGGTGCAGGATATCCTGGCTGCGCTCCTGTTCCAGCCGCACCTTGGCCAGGTCCTTGCCCTGCCCCTCGTCCAGATGGTAGCCGGGAAAGTCGTAGCCTTCGAGCGGTCCGCCCGAACGGCCGCCGGTGTCGTCGGCCTGGGTGGCGGCCATCGCCGCATCCGGGGTCTTGAAATTGTAGTCGGTGACGACAATCGTGTCCGTGGTCATGTTCCGTTCGGGGCACCAGTCGGTGAAATGTTCCTTGTCATACTGGTGGTATCCCTCTGACCCGTAGAACGGACGCTTGCCGCCCTCGACTGCCTCGAACGCGTCGATCATGTCGGTCATGACCAGCGTGTGACCGGATTTGTCATGCTTGAAGAAGTAGCTGATGCCGAAGCGTTCAAGCATGCGCAGGATGAAATCCAGATCGCTCTCGCGATACTGCACCGTGTATTCGAGCGGCGGGTAATCCGCCTGCAGGCTGACCTGAAACGGCTCGCCGTATTCGTTGAGGATCGTGCTGACGATCTCGACGACCGTCTGGTCATGAAAGATCCGCTGGTTGCGCCGATACTTCGCCCGCCACAGCCAGGGGCGCAGGAACAGCCGATACTTGATGCCGTTTTCGGCGACCCCGCCCCACTGGGCCTTGACGACCAGCCCGTCAAACGACCGCTCGCCCTTGGTCCGGGTGGTCAGATCGACCCGCGCATGCGTGCCGATCAGCTCGTTGAGGTCGATCTTGGGGTCCTTGGACAGCGCATCAACTTCAAAGCTGAACAGTTCATTGACAAATTCGCTTCCTGAAAAGCGCAACAGAAACAACTCGCTGTCTTTGAGAGCCGTATTGAGTCTGCCTTGACGTTCTGATTGCCCAAGTTCTTTGTTCATGATCATGACTTTCGAAGGGCTCAAAACCAAAGTGAACCACCGAAGCGGCGATCCTGTCAAGAAAAGCCTTGACCTGACCGCACACTCTGTTGCAGGCGGCCCAGCGCCCGCGGGTGCTGCATCTCAATCCGCTGACAATGGCACCGCGGCCAGTGTTGCGCTGATCGCCTCGTCGCCGCCTTCGGCATCGGACAGCACGAAGCGCCAGAAATTCGGCAGCTCCGATGCAGGCAGGGCAACGCCCCGCCCGATCAGGTTGATGGTATCGAGCGTCAGGTCCGAATTCAGGAGCAGGATCAGCAGGTTTTCGGCGGTGTCCGGGTCCGGCTGGGCCTGTTCATGAAACCGCAGGTCAGGCTGCGTGAACCGCACCGTATCAGCGCCGTCGCGCAGCACGCGATGGCTCAGGTTCTGCATGGCGCCGCTTCGGTCGAAGATCAGCAGACTGGTCACCTCGCCCGCCGCGCCTTCGGCGCTGCCGGACAGGGTGTCGCCTTCGGCCAGCGTTTCCTGATCCAGCCGCACATCCAACCCACCGATCGCGACCCGGGGGCCGACAGCGCGCAGATCGTTGAGAAACTCTAGGACCGAGCACTGCCCGTCACGCGCTGGCGTGAACGTCAGGTTGGGACGGTAGCCGTGGGTTTCGGCGAAGTCGGCCAGCAGCGGGTTGAAGGCCACCGCGCGCGGACCGAACCCCTGCAGGGCGATGGTATTGGCGGCCGCATCCACCCCGGCGACCTGCACATACGCGCACTCATCCACCGGTTCCGCCCCGGCGATCCAGGCGATCTGCTCGTCACTGTCGGTCACGGGGGCTTCGGCGGCGGGCGCGGGCACATCGTCCAAGGGCAGAAGCCCGGCATACCACGCCCCGCCCGCCGCCGCCGCGCCGACCAGCACGATCGACAGCAGGATGGCCGGGACCGCCGAGCGCTTGCGCGGCGTCTCGGCCGCCCCGCCCGGGGGCTGCGACGGTGCGTCTGTGGATGTGCCGAACGGGCTGTCACCGGCGCCCGGCGGTGTGGTCTGCACCTGGCCCGGCGCGGCGCTGCCGGATGGACCGGGCGCACCCGCGCCCGGCGGCGGGACCGAGGGGGCACTTGCAAGCACGGTTGCATTCCCGGCGCCCGACGGTGGCACGCTTTGCCCCGCCCAGGCACCGGGCGGCACGCTCTGTTGCACCCCGGCGCCGGGTGGCACGGAGCCTGCGGGCGGCGCGCTGGTGCCCGCCCCCGGCGGCACCGAGGTCTGCCCGCCCAGCATTGTCTGCACCGTGGCCAGAACCTCGGCCATGCTTTCGGCGCGATTGGCGGGGTCCGGCTCCAGCATGCGCGACAAGAGCGGGCGCAACTCCTCGGGCACGCCCTCGAGGTCCGGCACCGAGGTGCGGCTGCGCACCGCCTCGGCCAGGTTGCTGCCCATCTCCAGCGGCGCGCCGCGCGCCAGCGCCGCCGCCAGCAGGCCCAGGCTGTAGACATCCGCCTGCCCGGTCACCACGCCGTCATACCAGCCGAACTGCTCGGGCGCGACATAGGCGTATTTCCCGGCGAACTGCCCGCCAATCAGCGTCCCCCCACCAGGCGTGGCCGCCTTGGCGATGCCGAAGTCGATGATCTTGGCGTGTTCCACGTCGCCGTCAGGCAGGATCACGTTGTCCGGCGACAGGTCGCGGTGCACCACCCCGGCGCGGTGCGCCGTGTCCAGCCCCGACGCCACGCGCCGCAAGAGCCGCAGCACCCGCTCCACAGGCATCGGCCCGGCATCGATGATGTCGGTGAGCGGCTGGCCGTCCACATATTCCATCACCAGACAGGGGCGCGAAATACCCGGGTCGATGGTGAACACCTCGTAGCGCACGATCGCTTCATGGGCGAGGCGGCGCAGCACGGTCGATTCCTTCTGGAACAGCGCCAGGATCTTGCGGTCATGGGCCAGCGCGGGCAGCACGACCTTGATCGCCACGATCTCGTCGTTGTGGATGTTGACGCCGCGATAGACCTCGCCCATCCCGCCGGTGTTGATGTGCTCGAGGATCTCGTAGGTGCCGATGATCTGGGTGCCCGGCTCGACCTCGATCGGCGAATTGGTCACGTGGGTGCTCGTCGGAGCGCGCGATGCGCGCGGTGCCCCGGTTCCCGCGTCGGTGCCCGCGTTCGCGCGCGCAGGCTCTTCGATCCCCTCGGCCCCTGCGGGCGGCGCGCTGCTCGCCGCTGGGGGCACAGGCGCATCTGCGGGCGGCGTTTCGGCCGGGGTTTCGGGCAGGGTTTCGAACGGGGTTTCGGGCGGCGTTTCCGAGGGCGCTTGAGAGGGCGTTTGATCGGGGCCGTCCGTGCCTTGTGGCCCGCGCTCCGGACCCTCTGGCGTGTCCTGGGCGGCTGTCTCGGCAGGCTCCGGCGGCGCTTCCGGGGCGAGGGGCGCGCCGGGAGGCAACGATGCATCGGAACCGGGAGGCTGACTCTGGCTGGCAGGGTCGGGCTTAGTCTCGGGGGTGGTCTGTGGGGGTGGCTGCACGGTGAAACCCGGCCGCGTCACCTCGCGCTCGGGTTTGTCGGTCCCTTTTTCAGGGCCGCCCTCGGATCCGGCGCGCTCGGGCGGCTCCGAAGACGGATGCGGCGGCGTGCGCCGGTCGGGCGGGGTGCCATCGCCGGGTGGCTGCGTCGGCATCGTCAAACTCCTCTCGCAGGCCAGGTGCCGCGCGGCGCACCCGATCCGTTCCCACCCACGACTGTTTTCTGCGTGCAGCGCACGACCATGATGGTCACGTTATCCGTTGCGCCCCGGTCCAGCGTCAGTTGCAACATGCGGTCGCAAGCCAGCTGCGGCGAGGCTCCGGTCATCAACCTCTGCATCTCGTGATCCGCAACGTGCCCTGTCAACCCGTCACTGCATAACAGGAACGTGTCACGATCCTTGAGCGAGCCATAAACGCTGTCCAGATAGGCATTTGGCGACACGCCGACCGCGCGCGTGATAACGTTCTTGCGCGGCCAGTTTTCCGCCTGTTCCGGCGAGATCACGCCCCGGTCGAGCAGTTCCTGCACCTCGGTGTGGTCCCGGGTCAACTGCGTCAGGCGCCCGTCGCGCAACTGATAGACCCGGCTGTCCCCGCACCACACGCAGGCATAGTGCGCATCATACACCATGAGCGCGGCCACCGTGGCCCCGATGGTGACCCCATCCATGCTGATCGAGCGATCCTGGATCAGCCGGTTGGCAAGCTGGATCCGGTCGATGGTCCGCGACTGCAATTCATGCGCCGAAGAGACACGCTGCACCGTGCGCACGTTGTCGACGACCGACTCGGCGGCATAATCGCCGCCATAATGCCCGCCCATGCCATCGGCCACCAGCCAGACCCCGTTCTCACCGGCGGCGAGGTAGCGATCCTCGTTATAGTCGCGAATGCAGCCCTGATGTGTCACCGCGCCGGTTTCAAAACGGAACCTCAAATCAACTGACATGCCAAATCCCCTCCCCAATCGGGCGCAATGCAAGGTCCAGTGGCATCACGACGCAAGTTGAATCATGCCGACTGACACCGCAACATGAAAGCGAAAACATCCGGGTCCGGCAGGCCGGTCACGCTGATGACCTGCGCACCGCAGCCTTCGGCGCTGGGCGCGCCGCGGTCGTCGCGCACCGCCCCGGCAGCCATGCCGCCCGTCCACCAGTAGCTGCGACCGCTGGCGGCAAGCGCGTGATCGGCCCGGCTCAGGTCCTGCCACATCTCGGCCAGCCCGCCATACCCGGCCTGCGCCCAGAGCGGCTGGCCGGGGGGCACGGCGGTGATTTCGGCATCATCCGCGCCCGCGCGCGGCCCTGGCATGGCGCCCAGCGCGGCCTCGACCGGGGCCAGATCGGATGCCTGCCGGAATTGCACCGCCCTTGCGGCCAGCGCGCCGTACCAGCGATGATCGGGCGGACTGATGGTCGGCGGCGGCACGGCGCGGGCCCGCTCGCCGCCCAGCAGGAGCGTCAGCGGAAAACGGCGGCCCAGGCGATCCGCCGACGGCACCAGCACGCCGGTCAGCACACCGATCTGGGTGCTTTGCAGGTTGCTCGCTGCGAAGCTGCGCGCATCCTCGAAGGCTTCGGCGCCGATCCAGAAGAACCAGGCCTGGGCCGAGACATAGGCCTGATCCCAATGCCCGCCCAGCACCTCGCGGCTGCCATTCATGACCCGTGACAGCCAGTCCTCAAGCGGGCGCTGCAGGGGGCGCGGCACGTTGCGGGTGATGAAATCGCCCCGTGCCGCCAGCTTGCCGAAGAGCGCCATTTCCACCGGTTCCGGTTCGGACATCGGCGCCGGGTCGGGGCGTGGGGCCGAAGACGGGATCGGGGGGGGCGCGGCGGTTTCCGCAACCGTGTCGGTGTCGGGTTCCGTGTCGGCGGCGTCTGCCTCCGCCGGGGGGGGCACATAGGGCGCGCCGTCATCGGCCGCGGCGCGTAAAGTGGCCGCGTCCCAGGGGTCGGCGGCGGTAACGCCGCCGGGGTCTTCGGCGTCCTCGGGCTTTGCATCCACCGGGTCGGCGGGCGGGGTATCCCAGACCGAGCGCGCATCCGCCTGGTCGTGGACTGGCCCGGCAGCTTCTGCATCCGCCGCAGGTTCGGCAACGGGCGCTTCGGCTGCGCCTGACAGGTCATCCTGGGCCGGTTCCGCCCGCGCATCCCCATCGGCTGCGATCCGCTCTGACGGGTCGTCGTCGGGGTCCGCGTCATCGGCGGTGCCGCGATCCGGACCGGTGTCGTCGAGGGCCACGGCAGCATCGGTTACCGCGTCTTCTGGCCCCGCGACTTCTGGCCCCGCGTCTTCTGGCGCTTCATCGGGTGCGCTGCCTTCCGGGGCAGCTTCGATGGATAGATCAGCGTCTGACGCGGGCTCGTCTGGCGCAGGGGCGCCGGGCGCACTATCATCCGGCGCGATATCCTCCGGCGCTGTCGCATTGAGGGCTGCGTCATCAGGGGCGGCATCCGGGTGGCGCGCATCCTTGGTGTCGGGCGCGTCCTCCACTGCGTCCTGCGACGCGTCCTCGGCAGACGGCATGTCCTGGGTGGGATCCGTTGCGGCCGGCTGTAGCAGCAGCAACGGGCGCGGCGCTTCATCCGCCCCGTCTTGACCCGCGGTCAAAGGCGGCGGGCTGTCGCCAGGGGCATTAACCGGCGCCGTTTCGGCATCGGACGACGGGTCGGCGTCTGCGGCAGGCGGCGGCGGTTCGGCGCGCCCCTCGGGTTGCGCCCTGTCCCCCGTGCGGGCATCAAGCTCCGCAGGCTCGTCTGGCGCCGATGCCGCGTCTGTATCCGGTGCCCCGGGCGCCTCGTCCTCGTCGCTTTCGGACGTTGGGTCGCACTCGGGCTCCGGCGCGTCGGGGTCCCGCGCCGCATCATCCTCAAGGGCTGGCGGGGCATCTGCAGCAGGCGGCTTGTCGAGGCGCTCGCCCTCCTCCTCGGCGATGGCATCGCGTTTGGTGTCCTGATCCTCGGTCTCCACGCTTTCGAACCGCCCTGCCATGCCTACAGCCCCCGCGGACAGCGGAATTCCCAGAGCGATTCCAGAAAGAACGGATTGAGCTGCGAGTCCGAGTTCACGTTATAGCTGACATACCGCCCCCCGACCGACAGCCGGGTTTCGACCGCCGTGGCAGAGGCCCGCCGCGGCGGTCCGGTATTGATCAGCCGCATCAAGGCCCATGGCCCCGGCGAAACGCGCAGCAGCGAGTCGCGCCCGCGCATCTCGGGATTGAGCTGCAACGAGGCGCTGCCGCCCCCGCCGGCCGCCGGCCAGCCGATGGTGATCGGTAGGCTGCCGGTCTGCTGCGTGGTGATGACCTGCCCATCGACCTCCAGGAGCGCGGTTTCGACTTCGGGGTGCATGGCGGTCTGGCGGATGGTGACGTCGAAACCCGGGATCGACGAGCCGGTGGGGAAATAGGCATCACGGATATCTGCGGCCCGCTGGAACTGAAGCAGCGTCGGTACCGACAGCCGGTCCCCCAGCGCCGTGTCCGTGCGCCATGTCCATTCGCTCCCCTCGACATCGGCATAGGCGGCCAGGTTCTGGGAAAAGAACCGATCGAACACACCATCCGGCGCGAACAGGCGGGCGAACTCCTGCATCGGCAGGTCCCGGTTCGACTGGGCGTTGAACGGATAGTGATCCGGCACGATCCGTTCGCAGACCTGCGTGACCTCGGTATTGAGCTTTTCATTCAGCGTGGCCAGCGTGGTCCCGGCGGCATCTCCGGCGAACTCGTCGATGGCACCCTGCAGCAATTGCTCGATCTGCGATGGCATCCGCGAGGCATTGGCCCGCAGCTGGCTGATCTGGGTGTTGAGTTCCTGATTGGCCTGCGTGGGCGAGCTTTGCGCGAGGATCAGCAGCGTCTGGATCTGCTGCAGGTTCAGCATCAGCGTGTCGATATGGCGCTGCTGGCCGTCATCTTCGATCACATCATGCCAGCGTGCGAACTGCGCTTCGACATTGGCGCCGGGAAGCTGCGCTTCGGTGCCACCACCGCCGCCACCACCGCCACCCGAACGATCCTGACGGCGCAGCGCATTGACGATATCGAAACCCACACGGTTGATCCCGGTGACGCGCGACGAAATCCGCCGCGTCACATGGTCATCGACCACCCGCGCGGCAGCGCTGTCGCCCAGACCCGCAACCTGTTCGACCCCGGCCCCGAAGCCGCCTTCGGCATCGAAATCGCGGGTCAACTGGGATTCGTGCGCAACCGCCTCGACCAGCATGACGATCGGCGACAACCGCCGGGTGGAGGCCGTGGCCAGCACCGTGTAATTCGGCGAGTCCGCGGTCATCGGGCGCAGCCGCAGGTTCTCGAACATCTCGTTCCAGGCGGCGACGAAATCGACCGCGTAGCGGTTCATGATCGCCGGGCCAAGCCGCGAAAGCTGGCCGGAAACATCGAGGATCTCGCCCCGGTCCCCGAACACCCATTGTTCGCTTTCCAGCTTCTCGGCCACCTCGGCAAGCTGCGGCAGGAACAGTTCATGGAACCCGCGATAGGTATAGACGCCGGGCACGGTCAGTTCCGTCAACTCGCGCCCGTCCAGGGTTTCGAACACCACGTCGGCATTCGGCCCGGCGCGAAAACCGACCACGAAATCATCCAGATCGCGCGGCGCCGAGGCGCCTTTGGCCAGCAGATAGGCGTGATCTTCCAGGTTCATGGTCGACAGCGTCTGCTGCGCACGGTCCACCAGCGCGGCGTTCAGATCGACCCGCACACCGGGCGCCGAGCGCCGCGACGACAGTTCCAGCATGGTGTCCAGATGCAGGGCCAGTTCGCGCCGCAACTCGCCCGCTGGGCCACCGCCGCGATAGAGGTTCTGCTCCCAGTCGTTGACGATCCACCAGAAGACGAATTCATCGTCGGGCGCGGGGGCCTTGCCGCCCAGCAGCATGTAGACCTTCAGCGCCTCGTAGAGCGACAGCACGTCGTTGTTGGCGATGTCGTCGACGATCCGTTCTTCGATCCGGAGCAGGATGCGCGGACGCAGCATGTGCTCCAGCGCATCCCGGTACGCTGTCGTCGCCGCCGAGCGCATGGCCGCGCGCTGGCTGAAGCCGAACCCTTCCAGCCAACGGCTGCCACTCGAATCATCGCCGTAGCCCATGGGCATTTCGCGCAGCATCTGCAGGTGTCGCACGACCTGCGTCAGGTCCGGGTCGGCGATTTCCACCGTTTCCAGATCGTTGAAGGCGGCGGTTTCATACTGCTTGGCCGCTGCCTCGGCCGCGCTGATGAGGGCGCGGTTGTTGTAGAAGCTGACGCTCCAGAGCGCGATGCAGGCCATCGCGCCCACGGTCAGCGCACCAAAGGTCCCGTAGCGCAGGAACGCCTCGCGCCGCGCCGCCTTGCGGTCATACGAGACCAGCCCCGCTTCGGCGAAGATCACCTTGCGCAGCAGGTCATGCAGGAAATAGCTCTTGCCCATGCCGGACTGGCCGCTGCCCGCGGCAATCCCGCCGAAGCTGCGCTCCATGGCGCCCAGCACCTGGTCGATGGGCGTGCCCTCCTGCGTGCCCGAGGTGAAGTAGAACCCCCGCAACGTGGCGGGCACGCGGTAGCGCGAGGAACTGAACACCTCTTCCAGGATCGCCTTGACCCGGTCACGCAGCATGGCGAACTGCGCCGGGAAACCGAAGATGGCGATGCGCGAAACGGCATCGGGCTCTTCGTGCATCCGGTCGGTGACTTCCTCGGACAGCCGCTTGCACAGCGCTTCGAATTCCTTGTCGAACTCCTGCACCGTGGCCGCGCCGCCCTCGACCATGCCGAAGGTCGCGCCCCAGACCTTTTGCCGGCGCGACGCGCTGAACGAGCCGAAGAATTCGGAGAACCCGGCCACCAGATCGGCCTTGGTGAACATCACATAGACCGGCACGTCGATGCGCAGCACTTCGTGAATCTCCATCAGCCGGTCGCGCAGCGCCGCCGCATGGGCCTCGATCGACTCGGGCGTAGCGGTCAGGATGTCATCCAGCCCGATGGCGACGATCACGCCGTTGATGGGCTGGCGCGTGCGGTGTTCCTTCAACAGCCGAAGGAAGGACATCCAGCTTTCGGCGTCCGCTTCGGCGTCGCTGTCCTGGGTGGTGTAGCGCCCGGCGGTGTCGATCAGCACCGCATCCTCGGCAAACCACCAGTCGCAATAGCGCGTGCCGCCCGCCCCGGGCATGGCGCCGCCGGTCTTGTCGGCGAGCGGAAACTTGACGCCGGAGTTCAGCAGCGCCGTGGTCTTGCCCGCGCCCGGCGGGCCGATGATGACATACCAAGGCAGATCATAGAGATAGGAGCGCGAGCCGCTGGAGCGGCGCAGCACGTCGAGCGCCTCGGACATCTTCTCGCCCAGCGCCTCGCCGTCGCCGGTGACCTGCGGCTCGGCGATCGCCTCTTCCAGCGCTTTCTCGGCCTTGCGCGCGCGCCGCCAGCGCACGAAATAGATCACCGCGACGATCAGAAAGACCGGGAGGATGATCAGCAGGCGCACCCAGACCGGGTCGAACGGATACCGGCCCGCGATGCCTATCAGCGGCCCGGCGAACCAGACCGCCGCGGCAAAGGCGATCAGGGCGATGACGATCAGCGCGTGCATCAGAAAGCGTTTCATGATCCCCTCCCCCGTCAGTCCCGCAGTGCCGATTGCGAATCCTCGCGGCGCAGCAGGATTTCGACCCGGCGATTCTCGGCCCGGCCTTCGGCGGTTTCATTGCTGGCGATGGGCTCGTCTTCGCCCATCCCCTCGACCGTCGCCCGGTCGGCATCGTCCAGATAATTCGCCACCATGTTGCGCACGGATTCGGCGCGCGCGACCGAGAGTTCCTGATTGTTGCGGAACCGCCCGCGCCCGCTTAGCGGCACGCTGTCGGTATGGCCCACGAAACGGATTTCGCCACCCTCGCGGTTCAGCACCTCGGCGATGCGGGTGGCGATGGGCTCGAACTCGGAGCGCGCATCGGCGCGACCGCTGTCGAACAGCACCAGGTTGTTGGCGATGATGGC
>SKMI01000316.1 GCA_007121115.1 Paracoccaceae bacterium
CCGCGCCCGCCGGTCAGTTTCTTCACCTGTTTGCGCGCGTCCGCGTCCGTGGCCAGCACCCCGTCGGTGGCGCCGAAGGCTTCCGCGGCCTCCAGCTTTTCCGGCGCCACGTCCATGGCGATGATGCGCCGCGCGCCCGCGATGCGCGCGCCCTGGATCGCGTTCAGCCCCACGCCGCCGGTGCCGATCACCACCGCCGTGGTCCCGGCAGGCATGGCCGCCGTGTTGAACACGGCGCCCACGCCGGTGATGACCCCGCAGGCCAGCAGGCAGGCGACATCGAGCGGCATGTCCTGCGGCAGGGGGGCCAACTGGCTGGCGTGCACCGTGACCTTTTCGGCGAAGGCGCCGGTCTTCATGCCCTGCACCACCGCCGTGCCATCGGGCAGCGATAGCGGCGAGATACCGTCGCCGGGGGTTTCACAGATCACCGGGCGTCCGTCGCCGCAGCACTGGCAAGTCCCGCAGGCGCGGATCAGCGTGACCAGCACCGGCTGGCCGACGCGGTAGTCGGCCACGCCCTCGCCCACGCCGCTCACCCAACCTGCCGCCTCATGCCCATAAACGGCAGGTAAATCGCCGCCCCAGGCACCTTCGATGAAATGCAGGTCGGAGTGGCAGATCGCGCAGGCGGCAAGCGTCACTGCGACCTCGCCGGCGCGTGGCGGGGCGAGGGTGAGGTCAGCGATTTCCAGGGGCGCATTGAAGCTGGTGCAGAGCGCTGCCTTCATCAGGTGGCCTTTTTCTGAGGGGGTGGCGGGCCTTGCGGCCCGCTGCCTTCGGCGAGGGTATTTTCGGCAAGATGAAGTCAGCTTCGCATTTTCGCGCCGGTCGGGTCAAACGGTGGATCTAGGGCGATACGGGCGGGGCGGCGATGGCCGAGGATTTCGACCTCGAACAGATCGGGGTCGGTGCGGGTGGCCAGCGCCGCGGGGAGGTAGCCCTGCGCCAGTGACAGCCCGACGTGGTGGCCGTAGCCGCCCGAGGTGACCCAGCCGACCACACGCCAGTCGCCGCTCACCGAGGGGTGCGGGGTGGGTTGGCGGGTGCCTGCTGCGTCGAAGCGCGGCGGGCCGTAGCTGTGCGGCGCGGTGACGGTGCCGGGATCGTCCGGGACGCGCGCCCAGATCGGCTCATCCGCGATGGCGTCGGCACCGTCGGCCTCGATGATGAGGGAGACGCGGCGCAGGCGGGGGCCTTGGTCGCGTTCCTGCAAGGCGGCTTCGCGACCGATGAAATCGGGTTTCTGCCAGGCGACGAAACGCTCCATCGCGCCCTCAACGGGTCCATAGATCGGGCGGAGTTCGGCGAACCATGTCGGGAAGTTCTTTTCCAGCCGCATGGACAGCAGCGCGCGCATGCCGAAATCGCGGATTCCATGGGGCGCGCCCGCGTCCTTGATCGCGGTGTAGACGCGGCGCTGGTATTCAGGGGGCATCCAGATTTCATATCCCAGATCGCCGGTGTAGGTGATGCGGTTCACGCGGCAGGGCGCGCCCGCGACATCCATCTCGCGGTAGTCCATGAAGCGGAAGGCGTCGTTCGAGACGTCTTCATCGACCAGCGCGGCCAGCACCTCGCGCGATTTCGGCCCCGCGATCGACAGCCCCATCAGCTCCATGCCCAGCGCGCGGACCTGCACGGAGCCGTCCTTGGGCAGGTGCTGTTCGAACCAGCGCAAGTGGTATTTCGTGGCCGCCAGCGAGCCGAGGATCTGGAAGCGCTCCGGCCCGGCCCGCGCGATGGTGAAATCGCCGATCAGCTTGCCTGCGTGGTTGAGCATCGGCGTCAGCACGATCCGCCCCGGCTTGGGCACACGGTTGGTCATCAGCCGGTCGAGGAAGGCTTCGGCGCCCGGCCCGGTGACTACATATTTCGCGAAATTCGCGATCTCGGTGACGCCGACGCTTTCACGCACCGCGCGCACCTCGGCCCCGACATGGGCGAAATCGTTGGAGCGGTGGAAGGAATGGATGTCATGCGCTTCCTCGGCCGAAGGGGCGAACCACAGGGGCGTCTCCAGCCCCCAGGTATCGCCCATCACCGCATGCTGCGCGCGCATCAGGTCGTAGAGCGGCGTGGTCAGATGCGGGCGGGCGGCGGGGAGTTCCTCGTTCGGGAAGCGGATCGAGAAGCGGCGGGAGTAGTTCTCGCGCACCTTGGCGTTGGTGTAGCGCAGCGTCGCCCAGTCGCCGAAGCGGGCGACATCCATGCCGAACACGTCATGGCCCGGATCGCCCTCGGTCATCCAGTTGGCCAGCACCAGCCCCACGCCGCCGCCCTGGCTGAATCCGGCCATGACCGCGCAGGCGGACCAGTAGTTCGTCAGCCCCGGCACCGGGCCGACCAGCGGGTTGCCGTCGGGGGCAAAGGTGAATGGGCCGTTGATGATCTGCTTGATGCCCGCGCGCTCATAGGGCGGGAAGTGGCGGAAGCCGACCTCGAGCGAGGGGGCGAGGCGGTCGAGATCGGGGGGCAGCAGATCCTGGCCGAAATCCCACGGGGTGTTGACCGGGGACCAGGGCTTGCAGGCCTGTTCATAGGTGCCCAGCAGGATGCCCTTGCCCTCCTGCCGCGTGTAAATCTCGCCCTTGAAGTCGATCACATGGATCAGCTCGCGGCCCATGGTTTCGTTGAATTCGATGACCTCGGGCATGGGTTCGGTCAGCAGATACATATGCTCCATGGCCAGCACCGGCAGTTCGAGGCCCACCATGCGCCCGACCTCGCGCGCCCAGAGCCCGGCGGCGTTCACCACATGCTCGGCCCGGTAGGTGCCGTTTTGCGTGACCACGTTCCAGGTGCCGTCCGGGTCCTGCGTCAGTTCGTGGACCGGGTTGCGCAGTTCGATCTGCGCGCCCAGCATCCGGGCGGCCTTGGCATAGGCGTGGGTGGTGCCCGAGGGGTCCAGGTGCCCCTCGACCGGGTCCCAGAGCGCGCCGACGAAATGGCTCTCGTCCATCAGCGGGAACATGGCCTTGGCCTCGGAGGGCGTGATGAGTTCGGTTTCCATGCCCAGGTAGCGGCCGCGCGCATGTGCCATGCGCAGGAAGTCCAGCCGCTCGGGGCTGTCGGCCATCTGCACCCCGCCGACCAGATGCAGCCCGCAGGACTGGCCGGTCATCTTCTCCAACTCTTCGTAGAGCGAGATCGTGTAGGCCTGCAGGGCCGCCACGTTCGGATCGCCGTTGAGGGTGTGAAAGCCCCCCGCCGCGTGCCAGGTGGAGCCAGCGGTGAGTTCCGCGCGTTCGATCAGCAGCACATCGGTCCAGCCGGCCTTGGCCAGGTGATAGAGCACCGAGCATCCGACGACGCCGCCGCCGATGACGATGGCGCGATAGGTCTGGGTCATACGGTCTCCTGCGTTTTGGGACGGGCGCCAAGCTGCATCAGTGCATCGCGCAGGCGCCCGCGCAAGGGGTCAGGGGTGGTGCGGGCGGTGATGAAGGGCAGGCCGGGGCGCAGGGCGGTCCAGCCGGTGACGGTGAGCGTGCGGGCGGCGGGCTCGTGGCGCAGCGCCAGCGCCCAGGACCGGCAGTCGATGGCGGCATAGTCGGCGGCGCCTTTGGCCACCGCGCGGACCGAGGCGCGATGGCTGCCGGTAACCAGCGCGTGTGTGCAAAGGTCAGGCGGGGCGGCATCTTGGATCAGCGCCAGACAGCCCGACAGTGAGTCCGGCGCGTTGATCGCCGGGCGCAGGGTGGCCAGCCCCGGGGGCAGGGCGGGGCCGTCATCCACGGGGACGGGGCAGGGGGTGCCGTCGCGCATCACCAGCGCCGAGCGATAGCGGATGCCGCGCCCGCCGGGGACATCGTCATAGCTCGGCTGCGCCAGCACATGCACATGCGCGGCCAGCCCCGCCCCCATCGGCCCCCAGCAGGTCTGGCCCAGCAGCAGCGCCGGATCGCGCCAGAGCGCGTGCAGAGCCTCGGCCGTCTGAGGCCGGGTCAGAGCGGCGGGCAGTTCCGGGACAAGCGCGCGCAGGCGGGCGAAGAAGGCATCAACCCGCGCGCGCTCCTCGGGCCAGTCATACATCGGCAGGGTGGCCAGCGCCCTCACGCGGTCCGCCCGCCGTTGGGGGCGACCGGCGGGTCGGTTTCGGGCGGTGGCGGCGCGGGGTGCTGGTGCAGGACCGGGTGCACCACCGGTTCCTTCGGGCGCAGGGCATGGGCGCGGAACATCGCCCTGTAGTTGGGATAGACGTAGCCATGGTTCAGCGCCTGCCAGTGCGCGCGCCGCTCGGCGTAAAGGCGCGGCAGCGCATACCAGGGCGCGCCGGGCATCTGGTGGTGCACGATATGCAGGTTGTTGTGCAGGAACAGCCAGGCCAGCGGCGAACGCTCGACGATGATGGTCCGCCCCTCGGGCGCGTCATGCCAGCGGTGTTCGGCATAGGTGCGGATGGCGATAAGCGACAGTGATGGCCAGACCACCGCCAGCACGTAAAGCCAGAGCGGGATGCCAAAAGCCCAAACCAGCGCCAGCACCGGCGCCACCGCGGCCAGATGCAGCGCCCATGCCCGGCGCACCCCCGGCGCGTCCTGCATCAGCAGTCGCGCCTCCTGCGCCAGAAACCCGGCCGCGCCCAGAGCCGGACCCAGCACCAGCCGCCCGATCATGGTGTTGTTCACCACCAGCGCCGCGCGCAGCCAGCGCGGCATCCGGTCATGCGCCCAGCGCGCCTTGTAGTAGCTTTCGGGGTCCTCGATCGGGTCGGTCAGGCGCTCGTCGCGGTGATGGGCCAGATGCAGCGCCTTGTAGCGGCGGTAGGGGTAGATCAGCGACAGGGGCAGGGCGACAAGCGCCTCGTTCAGCCGCCGGTCGCGGGTGGGGTGGCCGTGCAGGTTCTCGTGCACCAGCGATGAGTGCAGCGCCGCCATCACCGCCATCAGCGCCAGCGCCAGCACCGGCGCCACCGGCCAGAGCCATATCCCCGCCGCCATCCACAGCCCGTAGCATACCACGGTCAGCGCTACCGTCGGCCATTCGATCCGCCGCAGCATCGTCCCTCCTGTTGTTCTGGATGCGCGGAATCTGTCCGCAAACGCGATCCCGCGCAATGCGAGTGTTCACTCCACTTTCCAAGACGATTGCGGATTTTGAAAAAACATGTTCACTGAACACGACAAATGCGAAGGTGAGTCTGCATGCGCAAACGTGAATCCTCGGCCCTGTTCCGCACCCGGCTGGCGCAGTTGCTGGCGCAGTCCGGGCTGACGCAATCGGCCTTTGCCAGCGCGCTCGGCATCGACCGCTCGGCGCTGTCGCAGCTTCTGGGCGGGCCGGACCCGCGCCTGCCGCGCGCCGAAACCCTGCTGGCGATTGCCACGCAGTTCCAGGTCTCGGCCGACTGGCTGCTGGGGCTGTCCGAGGATGCGGGCGCCGTGACCCAGGCCTTCGATGCGGTGGAGACCGAGGCCGCGCTGGACGAAGCCAGCCGCACCGCCATGGAACGCTGGCACACCGAGGCCACGGGCCAGAAGATCCGCTACGTGCCCGCGCTGCTCCCGGACCTGATGCGCACGCCCGAGGTGATCAGTTTTCAGGCGCAATCGTCGGAGCAGGAACAGCGCCGGTTGCAGGCGCAGACCCAGCGGCGGCTCAAGGTCTCTCGCGCGCCCGAGGCCGATATCGAGATGTGCATGCCCCTGCAAAGCTTCGAGATTTTCGCCGCCGGGGCCGGGCACTGGAAGGGGCTGGGCGCGGCGGCCCGGCAGCGCCAGATCGACCATATCGCGCAGACGGTGGACGAGCTTTACCCGGCCTTCCGCATGTATCTCTTCGACGGGCGCAAACGCTTCGCCCCGCCGATGACGCTGTTCGGCTACACCCGCGCGGCGGTCTACGCGGGCGAGGTCTACCTGCTGATCCGCGCCAAACACCTGATCCGCAGCCTGTCGCAGGGTTTCGACGGCCACATCCGCGCCGCCGAGGTGCACGCGCATGAGGCGGCAGAGTGGGTGCGGGGGTTGCGTTCTCATGGGTAGAACACCACCTGCGTCGATAGGTGCATGGGTCTCGACGGAACTCAGAAAGCGGTGGAAGATTCATGGAGAGCAGAGCGCATTGGGACGGCGTGTACGGTGCCAGGACCGAGGCCGAACTGAGTTGGCATCAGGATGACCCCGCGATCTCATTCGCTCTGATGAATAAGGCTGGACTGAACAGCGCAACCTCGGTCATCGACATTGGCGGCGGAACATCCCGGATCGTGGATCGTCTGCTTGCCGCCGGTCTGTGTGATGTCTCGGTGCTCGACCTTTCAGAGAATGCGCTACTTGCCGCTCGGCAACGCCTGGGGCCTGACAGCGACAAGGTGACCTGGATCACAGCCGACGTGACCAGGTGGCGCGCTCCACGCACCTATGATCTCTGGCATGACCGCGCGGTGTTTCATTTCCTGACAGGGTCGGAGGATCGCGCTGCATATCTGCGCAGGCTTGAAAAAAGCCTGTCACCCGCCGGGCATGCGATCATCGCGACATTTGCCCTCGACGGGCCGGAAAAATGCAGTGGTCTGCCTGTCGTGCGCTACAGTCCAGACACACTGGCAGCGACGTTGGGCGAGGGGTTCGAACGCGTGGCGCATCAGCACCACGAGCACCGCACGCCGTGGGGCAGCCCGCAGGCCTTTCAATACAGCCTGTTTCGCAAGCGGCCATGAGAGGCTGGGGCTAACGCATGGCGCCGGTGAAGGTTCCTCAACCCTCCACCCCTGTTGACAACACTGCACTTGCCCAAGCCGCCCCTCCGGCCCAATCCTGCACGCGAAGCCACCCGCTTGCGAGGCCCCCATGCCCATCAACGCCCCCGCCCCCGAACGCCGCCGCCGGTCCGGCGGGCGGGGCGGCAATGCCCGGCGGACCGACAGCTTCCGACTGGACCAGATGCCCTGGGGCCAGCCGGTCAACCCGGACCGGCCGATCGAGCCCCTGCCGCCAGAAGGTGTGGACGCCATCCACCGCGCCGCCCTGCGCATCCTGTCCGAGATCGGGGTCGAGTTCCTGCACCCCGGTGCGCTGGACCTGTTCCGGCAGGCCGGGTGCATCGTGGACGGCAACACCGTCCGCATGGACGGCGATTTCGTCACCGAGATGCTGGCCCGCGCGCCCGGCCCCTTCACCATCACGCCGCGCAACCCCGACCGTGCCGTGCACATCGGCGGCCAGCACATCGCCTTCGTCAATGTCTCCTCGCCCCCGTCAAGCTGGGACATGGTGCGCGGCAAGCGCCCCGGCGACTTCGCCACCTTCCGCGAGTTCCTGATGCTGACGCAGGCGTTCAACTGCATCCATGTGGCCGGCGGCTACCCGGTGGAGCCGGTGGACATCCACGCTTCCGTCCGCCACCTGGATTGCATCGCCGAAAAGCTGATCCTGACCGACAAGGTCTGCCATGCCTATTGTCTGGGCAAGGAACGGGTCGAGGATGCGATGGAGATGGTGCGCCTTGCCGCGGGCCTCAGCCACGCCGAGTTCGACGCCGCCCCGCGCATGTATTCCAACATCAACTCGGTCTCGCCGCTCCGCCATGACTTCCCCATGATCGACGGCGCGCTGCGGTTGGCGAAGCGGGGCCAGCCGATCGTTGTCACGCCCTTCACGCTCGCGGGCGCCATGGCGCCGGTGACGCTGGCGGGCGCGGTGGCGCAATCGCTGGCGGAATCGCTCTGCGCGCTGGCGCTGATCCAGTACGCCGCCCCCGGCGCGCCGGTGGCGCTGGGCACCTTCACCTCGAATGTGGACATGCGCTCTGGCGCGCCCGCCTTCGGGACGCCCGAATACATGCGGGCGACGCAGATGACCGGGCAGATGGCGCGCTTCTATGGCCTGCCGCTGCGGTCCTCGGGCGTCTGCACGGCGAACATCCCCGATGCCCAGGCCATGTGGGAGACCTGCAACTCGCTCTGGGCGGCGGTGCAGTCGGGGTCGAACCTCGTCTATCACGCGGCGGGCTGGCTGGAGGGGGGGCTGATCGCCTCGCCCGAGAAGTTCGTCATGGATTGCGAGGTGCTGCAGATCATCCAGCGCTACTGCGACCCGGTGCTGGCCGACACCTCGGACGACGCGCTGGCGGTCGAGGCCATCGCCGAGGTCGGCGCGGGCGGGCATTTCTTCGGCGTCGGCCACACGCAGGCCCGCTACGAGACCGCGTTCCACGCGCCCTTCGTGTCCGACTGGCGCAACTTCGAGGCGTGGGAGAAGGACGGCGCCACCGACACCACCACCCGCGCGCACCGCATCTACCGCCAGATCGTCGAGGGCTTCACTCCGCCGCCCCTGCCCGAGGACCGGCGCGAGGCGCTGATGGCGTTCGTGACCCGCCGCAAGGCCGAGGGCGGCGCGCCGACGGATTTCTGAGAAACGCGCGGGTCGTGGAAGTGGAGCCTCCGAGCGCGCGCGAGCACAAACAAGACGCAGCGGCTCAGAAGGACGCACTACCTCGACAAATGCATCGCCCGGCGGCAACGCCGGGCAGCGCCTGCCTGCCCCCCGGCAGGCGCTTCAGACGTCACAAATTGTTGCAGCGCGGGAAGTTGCACAGACGCCGCGCGATTGGCACCGTCGCGCTTCAGCGCCTACCCAGGCAGGCGCTGCCCTCCTGTCTACTCAGGGGCCGGGTCAGGCAAGAGTTTTCATGCTCGGCGCAGGGTAGCGCAATCGGTGTTCTGACCCCGACAGCTACACCCCGCCGCCCAAGCCCGACCCCTGACGCCCTTGCCCTTCCCGCGCGCATCTGGCACGCCGGGGGGCCTGCCCCAACCGGACCCCGCCATGCCCGCCCGTGCGCCGTTGACCGATGCCAATCTGCCGCTGGCCATTGCCACCATCTGCGCGGGCGTCGCCTTTCTGGTGGCCAATGACGCTATCGCCAAGCTGCTGACCGAGCGTTACAACCCCGTCCAGATCATCGCCATCCGCAATATCCTCGCCCTGCCGATGATCGCCGCCGTGGTGCTGGTGCTCTCCGGTCCCTCGGGCCTGCGCACGCGGCATCTGCGGCTGCACGCCGTCCGGGGCGCGCTGATGCTGGCGGGGGCGTTCCTGTATTTCTCGGCCCTGCAGGTGCTGCCGCTGGCGGAAGCCACGGCGCTGGTCTTCTCGGCCCCGATCTTCATCACCGCGCTGTCGGTGCCGATCCTGGGCGAACGCGTCGGCCCGTGGCGCTGGGCGGCGGTGCTGGTGGGGTTTGTGGGGGTCCTCGTGATCGTCCAGCCGGGCAGTGCGGCGTTCCACCCGGCCTCGCTCATGGTGCTGGGCACGGCCACCTGCTACGCGCTCTTCATGATGATGGCGCGCTTCATCGGCCGGGACGAGGGGCTGTGGTCGATGATGTTCTTTGCCGTGGGCATCCCGGGGCTTTACGCCATCCCCTTCGCCGCCGCCGTCTGGACCCCGGTGGCGTGGTCGGACGCAGGCATGTTCCTGGCCATCGCGGTGCTGGGCAGCCTGGGCATCACCATGATCGGTCACGCGTTCCGGCTGGCCCCGGCGGCGGTGGTGGCGCCCTTCGACTATACCGCGATCCTCTGGGCCTCGGGGCTTGGCTGGCTGGTCTGGGGCGACCTGCCGGGGGCGGCGACGGTGCTGGGCGCGGCGATCATCATCGGGGGTGGGCTGATCATCGTCTGGCGCGAGGGGCGGCGCGGCTCCGGCTGATCCCCCCAAATGCGCCCCGAATGCGCCCAAGGTCGCATATGCCTCTCGCCCGTCCCGTGCTTTGATGCGGCCAAAGGGATCAAGGGAGGATGTTATGCCGAAGGTGACGATGACCGTGAACGGCCGCGCGATGAAGGCCGAGGCCGAGGGGCGCACGCTGCTGTCCACATGGCTGCGCGAGGGGCTGGGGCTGACCGGCACCCATGTGGGCTGCGACACCTCGCAATGCGGGGCCTGCGTGGTGCATGTGGACGGCGCGCCGGTGAAGGCCTGCACCGCGCTGGCGATGGATCTGGACGGCGCCGAGGTGCGCACCATCGAAGGCATGGCCAACGCCGACGGCACCCTGAGCGCGATCCAGCAGGCGTTCCAGGATCATCACGGGCTGCAATGCGGTTTCTGCACGCCGGGCATGGTGATGGCCGCTGCCGCGCTGCTTCAGGAAAACCCCAAACCGACCGAGGCCGAGGTGCGCCATTACCTCGAAGGCAATATCTGCCGCTGCACGGGCTACCACAACATCGTCAAGGCGGTGATGGCGGCCTCGGGGCAGGACGTGAGCGGGCTGGGGATTGCGGCGGAATAACCGCGCGGCACAGGATTTTTCAGGGAGGACAACATGCCCAAGGACGGCATCGGCGCCAGCAGCAAGCGGCGCGAGGATATCCGGTTTCTGACCGGGGTAGGGAAATACACCGATGATCTGGCCCTGCAGGGCCAGGTGCACGCGGTGATGGTGCGCTCCAGCGTGGCGCACGGGCGGATCGTGCGGATCGACACCGACGCGGCGGCGGGGATGCCCGGCGTGCTGGCAGTGTTCACCGGCGAGGATTTCGCCGAAGCGGGCGGCAACCCCGCGGGTTGGCTGATCAACAGCCGCGACGGCACGCCCATGCGCGAGCCCAAGCGCCCGGTGCTGGCCCATGGCAAGGTCCGGCATGTGGGCGACGCCTATGCCGCCATCATCGCCGAGACTGCCGCGCAGGCGCGCGATGCCGCCGAGCAACTCGCCGCCGACACCGGGATCGAGGAGCTGCCAGCGGTCATCGACATGGAGGCGGCCATCGCCGACCCATCCAACCGCGTGCATGACGAGATCCCGGACAACCTCTGCTTTGACTGGGGTTGGGTCGAGGACAACCGCGCATCGGTGGACGAGGCGATCCGCAACGCGCCCCATGTCACCACGCTGGAACTGGTCAACAACCGCGTCATCCCCAACGCCATGGAACCCCGCGCTTCGATCGGCGAGTATTTCCCCGGCACCGGCGACTACCGCCTGACCACCACCAGCCAGAACCCGCACCTGACGCGGCTATTGATCGCGGCCTTCGTGCTGGGCATCCCGGAAAACAAGCTGACCGTGGTGGCCCCGGATGTGGGCGGCGGCTTCGGCTCCAAGATCTATCACTATGGCGAAGAGGCCGTTGTGCTGGCGGCGGCCAAGAAACTGGGCCGCCCGGTGCGCTGGACCGCCGAGCGGAGCGAGAGCTTCCTGTCCGATGCGCATGGTCGCGACCATGTGACGAAGATCGAACTGGCCTGCGAGAAGGATGGCACCTTCATCGCTTTCCGCACCGACACCAAGGCCAATGTCGGCGCTTACCTGTCGAACTTCGCCACCGTCACGCCGACCTTCCTGCACGGCACTCTGATGGCCGGACCCTACAAGGTGCCGAACGTCTATGTGAACCTGAAGACGGTCTTCACCAACACCGCTCCGGTGGATGCCTATCGCGGCGCCGGCCGCCCCGAGGCGACCTATTCGCTGGAGCGCGTGATCGACAAGATGTGCCGGGAACTGGAGTTGGACCCCTACGAGGTGCGGCGCAAGAACTTCCTGACCCCGGACATGTTCCCCTACACCACGCCCGTGGGGCTGGTCTATGACACCGGGGACTATCACGCCACCCTGGACAAGGCGCTGGAGATGGCGGACCTGAGCGGGTTCGAGGCGAGGTGTGCCGAAAGTGCGGCGCGCGGCAAGCTGCGCGGGATCGGGCTGTCGACCTGGATCGAGGCCTGCGGGATCGCGCCGTCGAACCTGGTTGGGCAGTTGGGCGCGCGCGTGGGGCTTTACGATGCCGCCACGGTGCGGGTGAACGCCACCGGCAACATCAGCGTCATGACCGGCGCGCACAGCCACGGGCAGGGGCACGAAACCGCCTTTGCGCAGGTCGTGGCCAGCAAGCTGGGTGTCCCCGAGGAGTCGGTGGAGATCGTCCACGGCGACACCTCCAAGATCCCCTTCGGCATGGGCTCCTACGGCTCGCGTTCGCTGGCGGTCTGCGGCTCGGCCATCGACAAGGCGGTGGACAAGATCGTCGCCAAGGGCCGCAAGATCGCCGCGCATATGCTGGAAGCGGCCGAGGATGACATCGTCTTTGAGGACGGCAGCTTCACGGTCGCGGGCACCGACAAGGCCAAGACCTTCGGCGAGATCGCCTTTTCCGCCTATGTGCCGCACAACTACCCGCTGGAAACGCTGGAACCGGGGCTGGAGGAAAGCGCCTTCTACGACCCGGCGAACTTCACCTACCCGGCGGGCGCCTATCTGTGCGAGGTCGAACTCGACCCCGAAACCGGGAAAGTGCAGGTCGTGGGCTTCACCTGCGCCGATGACTTCGGCAATGTAGTCAATCCAATGATCGTCGAAGGCCAGGTCCACGGCGGCGTGGCGCAGGGGATAGGGCAGGCGCTGCTGGAAAACACCGGCTATGATGAAAGCGGCCAGCTTCTGACCGGCAGCTACATGGACTACATCATGCCGCGCGCCGACGACATGCCGGTGTTCAACGTGGATTACAGTTGCGCCACCCCCTGCACCCACAACCCGCTGGGCGCGAAGGGCTGCGGCGAGGCGGGGGCCATCGGCTCGCCGCCGGCGGTGGTGAACGCGGTGATCGACGCGCTGCACCGCGCCGGGCACACCCATGTGAGCCATATCGACATGCCGCTGACGCCCGCGCGCGTCTGGGCGGCGATGCAGAAATAAGGGAGCAAGGGCAATGTATGACTTCGACTTCGTGAAACCCGGCTCCATCGAGGGCGCGGTCAAGGCGCTGGCAGCCGAGGATGCGATCCCGCTGGCTGGGGGGCAGACGCTGCTGCCTTCGATGAAACAGCGGCTCAACCAGCCTTCGGCGCTGGTCAGCCTGCGCGGCATCCCGGAATTGCAGGGCGTCTGCCGCGATGGCGACGCGCTGGTTATCGGCGCAGCCACGACCCATGCGCGTGTGGCGGCCGAGGCCGGGGATTACCCCGGGCTGGCGGCGCTGGCGGGCCAGATCGGCGATCCGGCGGTGCGCGCCATGGGCACCATCGGCGGGTCGCTGGCCAACAACGATCCCTCGGCCTGCTATCCGGCGGCGGTGTTGGGCTCGGGCGCGACGGTTGTCACAAACGCGCGCGAGATCGAAGCGGATGACTTCTTCGACGGCATGTTCGCCACCGCGCTCGAGGAGGGCGAGATCATCACCTCGGTCCGCTTCCCCATCCCGCAGAAGGCCGCCTACGCCAAGTTCCACCAGCCCGCCTCGCGCTTCGCGCTGGCAGGGGCCTTCGTGGCGCAATTCGCCGATGGCGTGCGCGTGGCGATCACCGGCGCGTCCGAGGACGGCGTCTTCCGCTGGGTGCAGGCCGAAGCCGCGCTGAAGGACAACTTCTCCGCCGAGGCGCTCTCCGGTCTCACCCTCCCGGCCGAGGGCATGATCGGTGACCTGCACGGCACCCCCGAATACCGCGCCCACCTGGCCGCGGTGATGACCCGCCGCGCAGTCGCCGCCGCAGGTTGACCACAGCCCCCGTCCGGCGCGCCCGCGCGCCGGACA
>SKMI01000027.1 GCA_007121115.1 Paracoccaceae bacterium
AACCCGGCGCGGGTGCAGCGCGCCTGGGAAGTGCTGCGCGCCACCGGGCGGGGGCTGGCGGTCTGGCAGGCGGACACGCCGCCGCCACGCCTGCCGCGCGCGGCCTGCGCCGACGCGGTGGTACTGATGCCGGACCGTGACTGGCTGGCGGCGCGAATCGATTCGCGGTTCGATGCCATGCTGGCCGAGGGCGCACTGGACGAGGTGCGCGCCGTGCTGTCCGAATGGCAAGCGGCGGGAGATGGCGCCGCCCCCTGGGCCCGCGCCATCGGAGCGGCGGAACTTGTGGCGCATCTGCGCGGCCAGATATCGTTGGCCGAAGCCCGCGCTGCCGCAACACTTGCCACCCGCCGCTACGCCAAGCGGCAGCGGACGTGGATGCGCAACCGGCTGGCAACGTGGCGCCGGGTGACACCCGCATGAGTCGCGAAAATGTCACGCCGGCATTGCAGACCCGGGACAGATCACGAACCCGCGAGATTTTCCTTTGGCTTGCCGCGCCCGGTTCGTAATCTCGCCCCATTGCCCGGCAAAGGTTACCCATGGTCCAGATCCCTGATACTCCGGCGCGCCTGCGCATCGTCCCGCTGTCGCGGCTCACGGCGGGGCCGCGCTGGCAGCTTGAAGCCATGCGCTCCTTGCGCGAGCCGATCCTCCTGTGGTTCACACAAGGCCAGGGGCGGATCACCATCGCCGGTGCGACGCGCGGCTTTCACGCCCATAATGCGATCTTCATCCCGGCGGGGGTGATGCACGGGCTGACCGTGACGCATCGCGCACAGGGCTCCATGGTGCAGTTCGGGCGCGATCACCGGCTGGACCTGCCCGAAGCGCCGCAGCACCTGCGCCTGCGCGACAAGGCGCCACAGGCCGAGCTGACCGGAATCATCGAGAGCATCCAGCGCGAACTGGACAGCGCGCGGCCGGGGTCCCATACTGCGGCGCATCATCATCTGGGCCTGCTGGCGGTCTGGCTGGGGCGGCAACTGGTGGAACGCGCGGGCGAGGGGCCGACCGTCCCGCCGCGCGCCGCCGAGAAGCTGGCCGCGCGTTATGCCGTTCTGCTGGAGCGCGAGTTTCATTCCGGCCTCGGGGTGGCCGACTATGCCACCGCGCTGGGGGTCACGCCGACGCATCTGACCCGGGTGTGCAAGGCCTGTTCGGGGCGCACCGCGCTGGATCTGCTGCAGGACCGCCGCCTGTTCGAAGCTCGGCGGCTGTTGCGCGACACCAGACTGCCGGTGAAGGAGATCGCCGCCGCGCTGGGCTATTCGACGCCCAGCTATTTCACACGCAGCTTTCAGCACAGCACCGGCCAGACCCCCAGCGCATTCCGCCGCAACCGCTGACGGCTGCGCGCGGAAAGCGCCCCCTCAGCGCCCCGCCCACCCTCCCTATGGCACTTCGGGGGCGCTGGCCCGGCGCAAGCGCCGGGCCGGGGGCAGGTGAGCCTGCCACGCTCAGAACCGCGAGGCGATCCCCATGAACAGGTCCACCGACCGGCGTTCGTGAATCGGCACGTTCGAGCGGGTGCGCGCAATGTCGAGGTTCAGGCTGGGCGAGAAGCCCATGTATTCGATCTCCTCGAAGCTGGCCGAAAGCCCGATGCGAC
Source organism: Paracoccaceae bacterium (assembly GCA_007121115.1). Lineage (GTDB taxonomy): Bacteria > Pseudomonadota > Alphaproteobacteria > Rhodobacterales > Rhodobacteraceae > Rhabdonatronobacter. The sequence continues at coordinate 1,613 of SKMI01000027.1, forward strand.
CGCGCAGGTCGCGGCGGCCTTCGGGGGCGAGCATATGGGCGGGGTAGCGCCGCCGCTCCAGACCGAGGGTCGAGGACAGGCGCACGCCCGCCACCGGCTCGGCCATCACATAGGTCAGTTGCGCGCGCTGGGCGCTGTGTCGCACGTCGGTCGACTCGGCGCGGGTTTCGCGCAGTGCGGCTGTGGCCTGCAGGCGCGCGCCGCTCTCAAAGGTATGGTTCACATCCGTCTGCACGCCAAGGGTGGTCGACGAGCGTGCGGCGCTGTCCCGGCGTTCCTGCCGCTGGGCGGTCAGGGTAAAGCGCAGGCCGGTGCGCGGGTTCAGAGCGGTGGCGCGCGACAGGTCGATGCGCGCGAAATCGCTCAGCGCCGCGCCGCCATACCAGCTGCGCCCGACCGTCCCGGCGATCTCGTGCACCGCTTCGCCCGGCCCGGCGGTGAAGCGGTGCGACACACCGACCTCGAGGCTCTGGAAGGCGTAGTCGCTGTTGCGGGCCTCAGGGGCCTGTGCGCGCGCCTCGGATGACAGCCGGTAGGCGCGCGCGCTCAGCCCTGCGCTGAGCGTGGTCGCGCTGCGGTCCGTCTGGGCGATCCGGTAGCGCAGCCCAGTATCGAGCGCGAATTCGGTGCCCGAAAGCGCCTGCGCGGCACCGTCAAGCTGGAAGGGCAGGCCGAAGACCTCGACCGTGTCGGTGCTGCTGCCCTGGTTGATGTTGGAGGACCCCGCCAGGCCGAAACTGAAGCTCAGCTCCAGCGGGTTCTCGCGCCGGACATGGGCGAAGTTGCGTTCGGCGGTGGCGCGCGCTTCGGCATCCGGGGCGGCATGGGCGGCGCGGCGCACCCACCATTGCGCGCGGGTATGCGCGCCCCGGCGATAGTCGGCGCGCCCGGCCAGCATCGCCGCCTCGAACCGCTGCTGGTCATCGGTGGCGTGGCGGTGGGCTTCCCGCGCGGCGGCGCGGGCAGCCTCGTCCTGTCCCAGCGCCTGGAGGGCGGCGGCGAGCAGTATCAACGCCTCGGCATCGCCCGCATCCGCTTCGACCAACGCGCGGGCCAGGGCGAAGGCGATATCGGCGCGGCCCTGTGCAAGCAGATGCCTGCCGAAATGGATCGACTGGTCACGGTCGAGGCTGATCTCCTGCGATCCGGCGCCAGCCGTGCGGGCGTCTGCCGTTGCCAGACCGGATGCAAACAGCGCAACCAGCAAACTCTTCCGCAGAGCGCAGACTACCCGCCGAAACAGGCAACGGTGCGGGCGGTGGGTCGGGATCATGACACCCTCGCGCGGGTCACGGCCTCCGGGCGATAAAGGCGCCGCGCTCAATGTGATCGACGTCATTGATAACGCCCCGGATCACCACCACGCCCCCTGAGGCGGTGGCCCCATCGCCCGCGATCATGCCGTCGTAGAAGCCAGTGAAATCCTCTTCCTCGTCCCATGCCTGACCGAGGAAGTTCCCGTTTTCGTCGATTTCGGTGAAGACAAGCGTGATTTGGGCCGGCGTTTCGCCGGTGGTCAGGTTCTCACGGTCGCGGATCACACCTTCGATCGAAGGTGCTGCTCGGTCGTCACGGAAATCGAGGAACAGCCGCGCTTCGCCCTCGATCACATGCTGAGCGCTGCCAAGGGTGCGAACCGCTGCGTATTCACCATCGTGCGTCATCTGCGTGTTCGTGGGCAGTTCGGGCACCTCGCCGCGAGTCAGAACAGTGCCGCCGAATTCCGTCCGCAGCCGGAAGGGAGTGGCCACGACACCGGCGACGAGGTCGTTGGTGCTGTCGACACCCAGAAAGGCCAAGTAGTTGCGTTCGCTGGGATCCACGCCGGTGGTGCTGCGATACGCGGCGAACCCGGGCCGGTCATCGCCGGGGCTGCGTGTGAAATCGCCTTCGAAATCAAATGGTTCGCCCTGAATATTGAGCACTTCGGCAACCGGATCGAAGGTCACCTGGGCAACATCGCCACCGACTCGGGTCAGGTCGTCGCCTTCCGGGGTATCGGGACTGTCGTCATCTTCACCGTTGCCGATTGGAGGGACGGTGCCGTTCCCATCGTCCGGGGGAGCGGTGCCAGAGCCGCCGCCGATCAGGCTGGCCGACGTATCTGCAGGGTCAGAGCTGCTGCACGCCGCAATTGCGGCGCAGCACACCAGGGTGAGCGCTATCTTGTTCATGTTGTGACCGCTTTTCTGCTCGGGCC
>SKMI01000139.1 GCA_007121115.1 Paracoccaceae bacterium
CTCGTTCTTCCCCATCGCCGTCTCGGTCGCCATCGGTCTGTCGACGCTGGAGCCCGAGTATCGCGACATCCTGCGCTCGCTCGGCGCCTCGCGCTTCACTGTCTTCTGGAAGATCGCGCTGCCGAAAACCCTGCCCGAATTCTTCGGCGCGCTGAAAGTGGCGGTGACGCTGGCCTTCATCGGCACCAACCTGGTCGAGATCATCACCCCGCACGGGCGGGGGCTTGGCCATCTGTTCCAGTCGGCGCAGATCAACAGCGATTTCCCGCTGATGTTCGCGGTCCTGATCGCGCTCGCGATCCTGGGCATCCTGCTCTACTATGTGGTGGTGGCGCTGGAGCGGGTCTTTGCCGGTTGGGCCGAGCGGCGGCCGACCTGAGACCAGGGTCCGGGGCTCGCCCGGGCAGCGCCCCCGAAGTGCCCTGAAGCGTATCGGGGCCGTTTGGTGGGGTGCTGAGGGGGCACTTCTGCCTCCTCAGCCCGCGTTAGCACCGTCCGGGTCAAGCCCTGCAAAACCGCCCTCATGAAACACCAGCGGGCGGCCGGGGCGGGTGGCGACGCGCAGCACCCGGCCCACGACGATGGCGTGATCGCCGCCAGGATGCACCGCCTCGACCGTGCATTCCAGCCGCGTCAGCACCCCGGGCAGCAGCGGCACGCCGCCGATCCCTTCGCTCACGCCCGGCACCGCAGCCGTGGCGGCGCGGCGGGCGAAATGCTGCGCCAGTCCGGCCTGCTCGGCGGCCAGCACATGCACGGCCATGTGGCTGCATTCGACGAAGGCCGAAAAGCGGCGCGAGGCGCGCGCCGGGGACCAGAGCACCAGCGGCGGGTCCAGCGACAGCGAGGCAAAGCTGTTGGCGGTGATGCCCAGCGGCCCGCGCTCGCTCAGGGTGGTGATGACCGTGACCCCGGTGGCGAAACGCCCCAGCGCGGTGCGGAACCGCCGCCCCGTGCCCGGATCGGGGGCGAAGATCTCTTCCTCGGCTGCGGGCATGGCATCCCCTTGCGTATTCTGCCCTTCCGGGTCTAGCGCAGCATCGGGGCGGGAAAAAGGCCGCTGCGGTCGGTTCATCGCCTCACTCCTGTGCCCGCAGGATGCGCGCCGGGCGCGCCGACAGGGGCCGCGCCGCGAAGGCCAGTCCCGCCAGCAGCGTGGCCAGCACGCCACCCAGCACGATCGCCAGCGCCGAGACCGGCTCGAACGTATAGGGCGTGGCCATGACGAAGCGCATCACGGCCCATGCCCCGGTCGCACCCGCGAAGATCGCCACCAGTGCCGCCGCCATTCCCATCAGCCCGGCGCGCAGGGCAAAGCTGGTCAGGATGCCACGCCGGGTGGCGCCCAGCGTCTTCATGATCGCGGCTTCCTGCACCCGCGCGCCCACGCCCGCCGCAGCCGCGCCGATCAGCACCACGAAGCCCGTGACCAGCACCGCCAGCGCGGCATAGGCGGTGGCGGTGGCGATCTGTCCCAGCGCTTCCGAGACACGCTCGGCGGCCTCGCGCACGCGGATTGCGGTGATGTTGGGAAAGGCGTTGGAGATTTCACGCAGGATCGCGCCCTCGGCACCTTCCTCGGCGTAGACGGTGGCGATATGGGTGTGGGGCGCCTGCCGCATCGGCTCGGGCGTCATGGTCAGCACGAAGCCCATCCCGCCGGTGGAGAAATCGACCTCGCGGAAGTTGGCGATTTCGGCGGTGATGTCGCGGCCCAGGATGTTGACCGTCACCGTGTCGCCCAGGCGCAGGCCCAGTTCCTCGGCCTCCGAGGCGCCGAAGCTGACCAGCGGCGGTCCGGTGTAGTCTTCGGGCCACCAGTCGCCTTGGGTCAGCGTCACGCCCGCGTCCTGCGTGGCGGCATAGGTCACGCCCCGGTCGCCGCGCAGCACCCAGTGGTCGGACCGGGGGTGGTCGGCGGACGGGATGTCGTTGATCGCGGTGATGATCCCGCGCAGCATCGGCGCGGTGTCGATGCGGGTGACGGCCTCGTTCCCTTCCAGCCGGTCCATGAACCCTTCAAGCTGGTCGTTCTGGATATCCAGGAAGAAATAGCTCGGCGCACGGTCGGGCAGGTCGGCGGCGATGGCGTTGCGCAGGTTGGTGTCGATCTGCCCCACGGCGGCCAGCACCGTCAGCCCCAGCCCCAGCGACAGGATCACTGCCGTCGCCCCCTCGCGCGGGTTGGCGATGGCGCCCAGCGCCGTGCGCAGCGCGGTGCGGCCCCTGAGCGCCTTCGCCCGCGCGGCGCGGCGGGCCAGCGCGCGCACCGCTATCGCCATGATCACCAGCGCCAGCAGCGCCAGCACGATCCCGCCCAACGTGGCAAAAGCCAGGCGCGGCACCTCGGCGAACCAGGCGGCGGCCCCGGTCAGCAGGGCCAGCACCCCGGCGATGGCCGCCAGATAGGGCCAGCGCGGCCAGCCGTCATCGGCACTGTCCATGCCGCGAAAGATCGCCGCCGCGCGCACGTGTTCGGTCCGCGCCAGCGGCCAGAGGGTGAAGACCAGCGCCGTCAGCGCGCCATAGAGCGCGGCCTCCAGGAGCGGCGCGGGACGGAAAACCACCTGTGGCGCCACGGGCAACTGATCGGCCAGCAAGGGCGCGACGGCGAAGGGGACAAGCGCCCCCAGCACCATCCCCAGCGCAATCCCCAGCGCGGTCAGCGCGCCGATCTGCAGGAAATAGACCGCGAAGATGGTGCGCGTCTCGGCGCCCAGTGTCTTGAGCGTTGCGATGGTGGCGGTCTTGCGGTCCAGATAGCTGCGCACGGCGGCGGAAACGCCGACGCCCCCCACCGCCAGCCCGGCCAGCCCCACCAGCACCAGAAACGACCCGATACGTTCGACGAACACATCCACCTGCGGCGCGGCGCGGCGGCTGTCGCGCCAGCGGGCGCCGCTGCCCGAAAGCGCCACCTCGGCCTCGGCGCGGGCGGCATCGAGGTCGGTGCCGGGCGGCAGCAGCAGGCGGTACTGGCTGGTATAAAGCGTGCCGGGACCCAGCAGTTCGGCCTCGGCCAGCGCCTTGGTCGCCACCAGTGTCCGCGGGCCGAAGCCGAAGGTCGCGCCCACGGCATCGGGTTCGCGCACCACCACGGCCATCAGCGTGAACTCCTGCACGCCCAGGCGGAAGGTATCGCCGATCTCCAGCCCCAGCCGGTCGACCAGAATGCGGTCCATGGCCCCGCCGGGCAGGCCGTCCGCGCCCGCGAACATCGCCTCCAGCGGCATGGGCGGGTCCAGCGTGACCTCTCCCAGCAGCGGGTACGCATCGTCCACGCCCTTGACCTGCGTGACCGAGCGATCATCGCCCGCCACGGCCATGGAGCGGAAGTCCACGATTTCGGACACCTCGACCGCCAACCCGTCCAGAAAGTCACGCTCGTCCGGGTCGGCGAAGCGATAGGTGAGGCGCACCTCGGCGTCGCCGCCCAGCAGCGCCGCGCCTTCTTCGGCCAGCCCGGCGTTGATGGCGGCGCGGACCGAGCCCACGGCGGCAATCGCGCCCACGCCCAATGCCAGACAGGCCAGGAAAATCCAGAAGCCGCGCAACCCGCCGCGCATCTCGCGCCGGGCAATGCGGGCGGCGACGGACATGCTCATTCAGCCGCCCCCCGCAGCGCGCGCTGATCCTCGTCGGCGGCGATGCGTCCGTCCATCAGCCGCACCACCCGGTCACACCGCGCGGCGAGTTCGGGGGCATGCGTCACCAGCACCAGCGTGCTGCCGTGCCGGTCGCGCAGGCCGAAGAGCAGGTCCATGATGGTCTCGCCCGTGGTCTGGTCCAGATTGCCGGTGGGCTCGTCGGCCAGCAGCAGGCGCGGGCGCGGGGCGGCGGCGCGGGCCAGCGCCACGCGCTGTTGTTCGCCGCCCGAGAGCTGCGCCGGGTAGTGCTCCAGCCGCGCGCCCAAGCCCACGGCGCGCAACTCTTCCTCGGCCCGGTCGAACGCATCGGCGCGACCGGCCAGTTCCAGCGGGGTGGCCACGTTTTCCAGCGCCGTCATGGTGGGAATCAGGTGGAAAGACTGGAACACCACGCCCATATTCGTGCGACGCAGGCGTGCCAGCGCATCCTCGTCCAGCGCGGTGAGATCCTGGCCCATCGCCGTGATCTTGCCCCCGGTGGCGCGTTCCAGCCCGCCCATCAGCATCAGGAGAGACGACTTGCCCGACCCCGAAGGCCCCACCAACCCCAGCGTTTCGCCCGCGGTGACATTGAGCGTGATGCCATGCAGGATATCCACCGGCCCGGCGTTGCCCGGCAACGTCAGCTGCACATCGGTGAGCGAGAGAACTGTATCGGACATGCTGGCCTTTCCCGGGTCATGGCTTGCAGTGGCATATGGGGCCGCGGCAGGGCTTGGCAAGCGCTGCGCCGCAGCAGTTACGGGTGCACAGTGGGCCAAGGGGGTGACGCTGGCACTGGCGCTATCCGTCGCCGCGCCCGCCGCCGTCGCCGCCGAACCGCTGCGGCTGGTGGCGCTGGGCGACAGCCTGACGCAGGGCTACGGGCTGGCGCAGGGCGAGGGGCTGGTGCCGCAACTGCAAGCCTGGCTACGCGACGCCGGGCATGATGTCGAGGTGATCAACGCAGGCGTTTCGGGCGACACCACCGCCGGAGGGCTGTCGCGGCTGGACTGGACGCTGGCCGAGCCGGTGGACGCGATGCTGGTGATCCTGGGCGGCAATGACCTTTTGCGCGGGATCGACCCGGCGGCAAGCCGCGCCAATCTGGACGCGATCCTGGAGCGGCTGGCGGACGAAGGCCTGCCCGCGATGCTGGTGGGCCTGCCCGCGCCCGGCAACTATGGCCCCGAGTTCCGCGACGCCTTTGCCGCCATGTATCCCGAACTGGCCGAGGCGCATGGCGCAGCACTCTACCCTGACCTCTTGCAACCCATGTCCGAAAAGGCCGAGGCCGGGCTGTCGTTTTCCGACATGATGCTGGAGGACAATATCCATCCCAACACCGAGGGCGTGGCGGTGATCGTCGAAGCGCTGGGGCCGGAAGTGTCGGCATTTCTGCGCGGGATCGACGCGGGGGAGGGGTCATGAGCCTTGAGGGCACGCAGGACTGCCTGTTCTGCCGGATCGCCGCCGGGTCTCTGCCGGCGCACAAGCTGCATGAAGATGACCATATCCTCGCCTTTCTGGACATCCATCCGATCCGGCCGGGGCATGCGCTGGTGATCCCGAAAGCGCATCACGTCTGGTTCGAGGACCTGCCCGAGGCGCTCGCCACGCGCATCACCACCTGCGCGCAGGCGCTGGCTAGGGGCATGAAGCGGGCCTATGGCGTGGAGCGGGTGTCGATGTTCTATACCGGCATCCACGTGCCCCACGCCCATGCCCATGTGGTGCCCATGCACCATGTGCATGACGTGACCTCGGCGGCCTATATGGCCGAGGGGCCGGAGCGTTTTGCAACGCCGCCGCAGGCGACGGGCGCGGCGCTGCAGTCGGAGGCCGCAACGCTGCGCGCGGCGCTGAAATAGGCGCCGAGGCCTTTGCCCCACGCACGGGGGTCAGGTCGCGCCATGGCGAAACCCCCTTTCGGCGCAGGCCATGACAGGCTAACACCACAGTACTATCGGGCAGCGCCCTGCGGAGGCCGGGCAAGGACAGGGCAACGTGAGTTTTTTCGACGAGATCTTCGCGGTTCTGGACACGCGGTCGTTTTCGTCGGTGTGGTATTGGATCGCGCTGGCGGTCATGTGGTCCACCGTCTCGCATTTCACCCTGGGCGTGCCGCAGGACCTGATTGCACGCGCGCGGCGACAAGGCGGCACGGCGCGGGAGGAGGCTGAAATCCTGACGCATATCCAGGTGCGGCGGCGCCTGACGGTGATGCGCAGCGCCGGGCACTGGATCACGGCATTTGTCGCCACTGTGCTGGCCCTGCTCATGGTGCTGGCGGTCTCTTATGGCGTGGAGATCGCGCAGGCGCTGCTGCTGCTGCTCTTGCCGCTCACGCTTGTCGGGGTTCTGGCACTGCGTGCGGCGGTGCGGATCGAAGCCTTTGACGAACGCGGCGCTGCGCTGTGGAAGCGGCTGGCGCGGCTGCGCCTGGCCACGCAGGTGATCGGCATGATCTCGATCTTCATCACTGCGCTGTGGGGGATGTGGCATGTCATGACCCAGAGCGTGCTGAGCGGATGACGCCGCCTCACCAGTCCAGGAAGGCTCCCGCCCGCGGCGCGTGCATCAAAGATGCATGCGCTGCGGTTGGGCCGAGCCGCGCGCAAGCGCGCGGGAGGGGGGCGCTGCCCCCCGTCGCAGCGAAGCTGCGACTCCCCCCGGGAGTATTTTCGGCAAGATGAAGAACAGCAGGGGTTTGGCGATGAAGGACGGGGCGGGCGCTTCGGTGCGTCTGGGCGGCGCACCCGAGGGCTATGACGCGGCGCTGCTGGCGCGCGAGGTGGCCCGCGCCGAGGGGCCGGTCATCCATGTGGCACGCGACGACCGACGCGCGGCGGCCATGCAACGCGCGCTGGGGTTCATGGCGCCGGACCTGACCGTGCTGCACTTCCCGGCCTGGGACTGTCTGCCCTATGACCGGGTTTCGCCCGCGCCGGGGCTGGCGGCGCAGCGCATGGCGGTGCTGGCCGCGCTGGCGGCGGGCGCGGTGCCGGGGCGGTTCGTGCTGCTGACCACGCTGTCGGGCGCGTCGCAACGGGTGCCGGCGCGCGATGTGGTGGCGGGGGCGTCCTTTGTGGCGCAGGTGGGACGGCGCGTCGATGAGGCCGGGTTGCTCGCGTATCTGGCGCGCATGGGTTTTGTGGCGGTGCCCACCGTGACGGGGCCGGGCGAGTTTGCGGTGCGCGGCGGGATCATCGACATATTCCCGCCCGGCGAGGGCGGGCCGGTTCGGCTGGACCTGTTCGGCGATGTGCTGGACGGGGCGCGGCGCTTCGATGCCGAGACCCAGCGCACCACCGAGAAGCTGGAGCGGGTGGAACTGGCGCCGGTCTCGGAGGTGATCCTGGACGAGGATGCGATCGCCCGCTTTCGCCAGCGCTACCGGGCCGAGTTCGGCGCGGCGGGGCAGTCCGATCCGCTCTATGAAGCCGTCAGCGCCGGGCGCAAGCATCAGGGGATGGAGCACTGGCTGCCCTTCTTCCACGAGCGGCTGGAGACGCTGTTCGACTATCTGCCCGCAGCGCCGGTCACGCTGGACGACCAGATCGCGGCAGCGCAGGAGGCGCGCTGGGCGGCAATCACCGACCAGCATGACGCGCGGCGCGAGGCGATGTCTGCGCGCGGGCAGATGGACACGGTCTACAAGCCCTGCCCGCCGGAACTGCTGTATCTGGATCGCGATGCCTGGGACGCAGCGCTCGGCGCGCGCCGGGTGGTCGGTTTCAGCCCGCTGCCGCAGGCGCCCGGCCCCGGTGTGCTGGATGCGGGCGGGCGCGCGGGGCGCAGCTTTGCCGCCGAGCGACAGCAGGAGGGCGTCAACCTGTTCGCGGCGCTGGGCGACCATGTGAAAGCGCGGCGCCCAAAGGGTCATGTGGTGGTGGCCAGCCAGTCAGAGGGCGCGCGCGAGCGGTTGGCGGGGCTGCTGGCGGATGCGGGTGCGCCGGAGGCGCAGCCCATTGCCGACGCGCGCGATCTGCCGGACCTGCCGAAGGGCGGGGCAGGGGGCCTCTATCTCGCGGTCTGGGAACTGGAGGCGGGGTTCGAGGCGCCCGGGCTCACGGTCATCTCGGAGGCCGACGTGCTGGGCGACCGGCTGGTGGGCCGGGCGCGCAAGCGCAAGCGGGCCGAGAACTTCCTGACCGAGGCGCAGGCGCTCTCGCCCGGCGATCTGGTCGTGCATGTGGACCACGGGGTGGGGCGCTACAAGGGTCTGGAAACCGTCACCGCCATGGGCGCGCCGCATGAATGCCTGGCGCTTGAATACGCGGGCGGCGACCGGCTGTTCCTGCCGGTGGAGAACATCGAGCTTCTGTCGCGCTTCGGCCATGAGGAAGGGCTGCTGGACAAGCTTGGCGGCGGCGCCTGGCAGGCCAAGAAGGCGAAGCTGAAGAACCGCATCCGCGAGATCGCCGACAAGCTGATCCGCATCGCCGCCGAGCGCGAGCTGCGCCGCGCCCCGGTCTTCGACCCGCCCGAGGGCGCGTGGGATGCGTTCTGCGCCCGCTTCCCCTATGCCGAGACCGACGACCAGTTGCGCGCCATCGAGGACGTGCTGGAAGACCTGCAGGCCGGCCGCCCCATGGACCGGCTGGTGGTCGGCGATGTGGGCTTCGGCAAGACCGAGGTGGCCATGCGCGCGGCTTTTGTCGCCGCGATGTCCGGGGTGCAGGTGGCGCTGATCGCGCCCACCACGCTGCTGGCGCGCCAGCACTACAAGACCTTTGCCGAGCGCTTCCGGGGCTTCCCGCTGCAGGTGCGCCCGCTGTCGCGCTTCGTGAGCGCCAAGGAGGCGGCGGCCACACGCGCGGGGCTGGCGGACGGGTCGGTGGATATCGTCATCGGCACCCACGCGCTGCTGGCCAAGGGGGTGAAGTTCCGGGACCTGGGCCTGCTGATCATAGACGAGGAGCAGCATTTCGGCGTCAATCACAAGGAAAAGCTGAAGGCCCTGCGCTCGGACGTGCATGTGCTGACGCTGACCGCAACGCCGATCCCGCGCACGCTGCAACTGTCGCTTTCGGGGGTGCGGGACCTGTCGCTGATCTCCACCCCGCCCATCGACCGGCTGGCGATCCGCACTTATGTCAGCGAATTCGATAGCGTGACCCTGCGCGAGGCGCTGTTGCGCGAACGCTACCGGGGCGGGCAGTCGTTCTTCGTGGTGCCGCGCGTGGCCGACCTGCCGGAGATAGAGGACTGGTTACGCGAACACGTCCCGGAAGTCAGCTTCATCACCGCCCACGGGCAGCTTGCGGCGGGCGATCTGGATGCGCGGATGAACGCGGTCTATGACGGCAAGTATGATGTGCTGCTGGCCACGACCATCGTGGAATCGGGCCTCGATATCCCCACGGCCAACACCATGATCATCTACCGCGCCGACATGTTCGGGCTGGCGCAGCTTTACCAGATCCGGGGCCGGGTGGGGCGCGCCAAGACGCGGGCCTATTGCTACCTGACCACCAGGCCCCGGACGCCGCTGACCCCGCAGGCGGAAAAGCGGCTGCGGCTGCTGGCCAGCCTCGATCAGTTGGGCGCGGGTTTCACGCTGGCCAGCCAGGACATGGACCTGCGCGGCGCGGGCAATATCCTGGGCGAGGAGCAATCCGGCCATATCCGCGAGGTCGGCTACGAGCTTTACCAGCAGATGCTGGAGGAGACGCTGTCCAAACTGCGCGCGGGCGAGATCGACGCGCCCGGCGATGCCGACGGCCAGTGGGCGCCGCAGATCAACCTCGGGGTTCCGGTGCTGATACCCGAAGACTACGTGCCCGATCTGGACGTGCGACTGGGGCTTTACCGGCGGCTTTCAGCGCTGGAAGGCAAGGTCGAGCTGGAGGGCTTCGCCGCCGAGCTGATCGACCGTTTCGGCAAGCTGCCCGCGGAGGTGACGACGCTCCTGCAGGTCATCCGCATCAAGGGGATGTGCAAGCGCGCAGGCATCGCGCGGCTGGACGCCGGGCCGAAGGGCGCGACGGTGCAGTTTCACAACGATACCTTCGCCAACCCCGCCGGGTTGGTGGATTTCGTGCGGGCGCAGGATGGGCAGGCGAAGGTGCGGGACAACCGGATCGTCCTGCGCCGGGACTGGAAGGACGACCGCGACAAACTGCGCGGCGCCTTCGCAATCGCGCGCGACCTGGCCCGGGCAGCGAAGGCTGCAGCCTGAGGTCGACGCCCTTCCGATGGCGCGTATCCTCCCTATATGTAGGCCACACATTATCAGAGGAGGATATCCATGGACCGCGATGCCTATGTCGACAAGATGAAGGCCCAGATCGATCAGTGGAATGCCCAGATCGACCAGTTCCAGGCCCAGGCCCGCAAGGCCGAGGCGGATACCCGCATCGAGTACGAAAAACAGATCGAGGAAATGCGCAAACAGCGCGACGAGGCCGAGAGCAAGATGCGCGAGGCCCGCGACGCCTCCGAGGCCGCCTGGGACGACATGCGCAAGGGATTCATGTCGGCCTGGGATGACATGAACAAGGCGTTTTCGGATGCGATGAAGCGTTTCGGCTGAGCATCCCCGCCCGGCGTGGTCGCGCGCCGGGCGGCGCCCCCGAAGCGCGCCGAAAACGAAATTGGGGGGCGAGCGGGCGGGGCGCTTTGCGGCCGACCGCGAAGGGGGCGCCGGTTGATCCAACGCAGACGCCGCCGCGTAGCATCATGGTATCCGATGCAACGGAGGACGCCATGCGCAACGCCCTGTCTGCCCTGCTTCTCACCCTCCTGCTGCTGCCAAATCCGGCAACCGCTGACGAGACCGCCATCCAGGGCGTGATTTCCAGCCAGATCGAGGCGTTCCGCGCGGATGATTTCGTCGACGCCTTCGACTTCGCCTCGCCCAATATCCGGCGCCAGTTCGGCACGCCCGAGCGCTTCGGGCGCATGGTGCGCCAAGGCTATCCCATGGTCCACCGCCCCGAAACCTTGCGCTTCGGCGATCTGCGCGAAGAGCGCGGGCGGCTGTGGCAACGGGTGATCGTCACCGACGCCAGCGGGCAGACGCATCTTCTGGACTACAACATGCTGGAGACCGACAGCGGCTGGCGGATCAACGGCGTGGTGCTTGTGCCGTCCTCCGGGGTGGGGGCATAAACGTCACGGCGCCCAGCCCTCGACAATCACCAGATCGGCGTCCGATACCGGATCGCGCAGGGCCCTGGCGGCCTGATACTCGGGGCTGTCATAGCAGGCGCGCGCGGTGGCCAGATCGGCGAACTCGATCACCACGGTGCGCGCGCGGCTGGCACCTTCGCGCACCTCCTGCGCTCCGCCGCGCACCAGAAACCGTGCGCCGTATTTCTTGAAAGCCGCGGCATTGGCCGCCCGGTATCGGGCGTAGGCGTCCGGGTCGCGGACATCGACATGGGCAACCCAATAGGCGCGGGGCATAGATGACTCCCGTTTGCTGTTTTACTGCGCGAAGAAAAGCCGCAGAATTGCCCTGGATCAAGGCAGCGGTGGCAATTCCCTGCCTTTTGGTACACGCCCACGTCAGATCACGGTTCAAGAAAGCGCCCAGAGGCCCCATATGAGTGGATGAGGCACCGCACAACCAGGAGAGGAATCATGTCCGACCGTTTCGACCCGATGACCCTTTGGACCCGCAATACCGTGGTCTGGGTCCGGTTCTGGCAGGCACAGAACGAGATGTGGCTGCGCATGATGGGACGCATGGCTGAAGCGATGCCGCATCAGGACAGCCATGAACTTGCCGCCGAGGCCGAGGCGCTGTGTTCGGAAGACGCGAAGCAGCGCAAGCCCGCGCCGCAGCGGCGCAAGCCTGCGGCCCGGGCCAAGCCCGCCACTGCGAAGGCGCAACCGTCCGAAAAGGATCTGGCCACCACCGCAGGCTGACGCCCGCACTGCGACCTAGCGGCGCCAGAGCCACGCCTGGCTGGCCAGCAGGCCCTGCAACTTGGACAGCGCGCGCAGGGCCGGGCCACCGCGCGGGGCGGCGCCTTGGCGCAGCCGTTCCAGCGCAAGTTCGACCGGGCAGGGCGCGCCCGTCACCGGGTCCAGATAGCGCGGATAGGCGATCAGCGCGGCATGTACCAGCGCTGCCAGTGTGGGTCGGGCTTGACGCCGCTCAGGTTGCGGCGCGTGGTCCTCGGTCAGACCCCAGCCGGCGTAGAACGGACAGCCCAGCGTCACCACCCGCTTGCCGCGCAAGAGCGCCTCGAACCCGGTGAGCGAGGTGATGGTCCAGACCTCGTCAACCTCGGCCAGCAGCGCCGCCGGGTCGGTTCCGGTGACAATCACATCGGCCAGCGCGCGCGCCTCGGTTTCGGGGATGGCACCGGGGCGCAGCCCGGCCTCCACATCCGGGTGGGGTTTGTAGATCACCACCGCTTGCGCGCGGGCGGCGCGGGCGGCGCGCAGCAGGTCGAGGTTGGTGCGCACCGCGCCCGCGCCCAGACGGATCGAGGCGTCATCTTCCACCTGCCCCGGCACCAGCACGCGGACCCCCGGTGGTAGCGCGGGCGGCGGGGCGCCAAGGTTGTATTTCGACACCCCCGCCGCCACCAGCGCCGCCATCAACCGCTCGGCCCGCGCCGTGCCGCCCGGCGGCGGGTGCGCCGCGATCAGGCGTTCCAGACGGCTTTCGCGGGTGGGGTCGTAGTAGATGCCCAGATCATCGGTCACCAGCGACAGGGGCGGGACCAGCGCCGCGCCCAGACCGCGCGAGCGCAGGAACCCGTCCTCCACCCGCCGCAGCGCCAGATCGCCCGCGTCTTTCGCCAGCGTAGCACTTTCCTGCCCGGCCCAGACCATCAGCACGCGCCCCTCGCGCCGCGCCAGCGCCACCCCCGCCGCATCCGTGCCCGAAAAGCGCAACCGCCGCCAGCGGCCATAGAAGCGCTGCAGGGGCGCGCGTTTCCAAAGCCGCATCCCCAGCGCCACATGCCCGGCGCGGTCTTCACGCCAGGCGCGGACCTGCGCTTCCAGATGGTCCAGCGCCTCCTCGAACGCGCACAGCCGGTCGCGGCCCGGATCATACCAGACCGGGGCCAGCAGCATGGCGCCCGCGAAAAGCTGCGCGCGGCTGAGTTTGCGCGTGCGGCGCGGGTGCTGCACTTCATCCTGCGTCAGCCCCCAACCGGCATAGAATGGCAGGCCGAAAACGCGCGGACGGTGCCCGGCCAGGGTCGCCTCGAACCCCAGTTGCGAGGACACGGTATAGACCGCCCGCGCCCCGTCCAGCAAAGCCCAGGGCGACACCGGCGCATCCAGCACCTGCACGCGGTCGCTGGCGTCCTGCGGGCCGAAGTGGCCTGCGCGCGCTCCATTGGCGGTTTCCGGGTGCGTCTTGATGACGATCCGAGCGCCGGGGTGTTCGGCCTGCGCGGTGACCAGCATCTCGCGGAAGAGGCTTCGCGGCAGCGGTCCGTCGAAGCCCCCCTGCGTCAACGAGGCATCGCCGCGCACCTGATCGACCACCAGCACATAGCCGGGGTCGGGCAGCGGCAGGGCAGGGTCATGAGCGTTGTATTTCGACAGATCCAGCGCCTGCAGCCGCTGCGCGCCCAGGCGAGCGCGCTCCAGCAGCGCGTGGTCATCCAGCGGGTGCGTGGCCAGCAGACGCTCCAGCGCCGAGGCGCGCGCGGGCGCGTAATGCGCGCCGCCCGCAGGGTCGATCATCAACCCGATGGGGGGCTCATTCGCCACGCGCCCGGGATGGATGGAGCGCAGGAACGCATCCTCGATACGCACCAGGGCGGCCCCGGTCCGTGCCGCCACCGCCTCGGCCCGCCAGGCGCGCGGCCCGTGGCCCCA
>SKMI01000277.1 GCA_007121115.1 Paracoccaceae bacterium
CCGTTCAGCGCCGCGATGGTCAGGCAGGGCAGGGCGGCGATGCGGCCGGAAAGCGCCTCCCACAGGGGTGAGGTCGCCAGCCCCGCGCGCGCCGCCGCCAGATCCGCCCCGGCGCTGAACTGCCGCCCCGCGCCGGTCAGGATCAGCGCGCGTACCCCATCCTTGCCCGCGCGATCCACGGCGGCGGTCAGCGCCTCCAGCATCTCGGCGGTCAGGGCGTTCGCCTTGTCGGAGCGGTCGAGCGTCAGCACCCGCACGGGTGCTGCGCCATCGTCCTGGATCATGCGGGCAGGCCCAGCCGCTTGCGGATCGGTTGCTCGCGCAGCGACACCTCGCGCCCGACCCAGTCGTCGGCATCGGCCGTGCACATCCAGACCAGCGCCAGCGCGGGCCATTCGGGCGGCACATGCGCGGACCAGTCCAGACGGCTGACCGCGTTGATGCCGCTGTCGCGGATCGCGTGCTGCATGTCGGTGGCCACGGTGCCGGGCGAGAGGCTCAGCACCCGCACCCCGCGCCCACGCGCTTCGACATCCGCCACGCGGCCCAGCATCAGCGCCCCGGCCTTGGAGGTGCAATAGGCGCTCCAGCCTTCCAGTGGGTTGTAGGCCGCGCCGGAGCCCACGGTGATGATGGTGCCGCCCCCGCGCGCCATCATGCCCGGCAGCGCGGCGCGCAGGCCGTGGAACACGCCCTTGACGTTGATGTCGATGAGCTTGCCCCAGGCGTCGGGGTCAGCCTCGGCCAGCGGCGCGATCGGGTCGATCACGCCCGCGTTGTTGATCAGCACGTCCAGCGGGCCGAAGTGCCCTTCGATTCGGGCAATCGCCTCGGTGACCGAGGCATAGTCGGCCACATCGCACGGCAGCGCCAGCGTGCCGGTCTCGGCGGCCAGTGCTTCCAGCGATTCGGTGCTGCGCGCGGCGATGCCGACCTGCGCGCCGGCTTTGGCGAAGGCGCGCGCGGCCTCGGCGCCGATGCCGCGGCTGGCGCCAGTGATCAGCACGGTTTTGCCGCGCAGTTCGGTGGTGTTGACTGTCATGGGCGCTGTCCTGTTGGCTGCGGTTTCGGGCACCTTAGCGCGGCACGGCGGCGAAGGGAATCGCCCATGGGCGGCGGTTTCGGGTTGAGCCACGGGCGCATGGCCCCGATGATGCGCGCAAAGTCATGGAGCCCCTGATGACCCGCGCCTTTGTCGCCCTGCCCCTGCCCGAGGACATACGCAGCGAATTGGTGCTGCTGCAGGCCGCGCTGCCCCTGCCGCGCCAGGTCTCGCCCGAGAACCTGCACCTGACGCTGGCGTTTCTGGGCGATGTCCCGGACCTGCTGCTGGAAGAGGTGCATCATGGGCTGGAGGCGCTGGCCGTGCCGGGGTTCGAATTGCGCCTGCGGGGGCTGGGACTGTTCGGCGGGCGGCGGCCGCACAACCTGCACGCGCAGGTCGTGCCGGAACCGGCGCTGACGCATCTGCAGGCGAAGGTGGCGCAGGCGGTGCGCCGGGCGGGGGTGAAGCTCGACTCGCGCCGCTTTGTGCCGCATGTGACGCTGGCGCGCTTCGCCCCCGAAAGCGCGGACCTGTCGCGGCTGGAACCGGCGGTGGCGGGGGCCGGGCTGTTTGCGACCGCGCCGTTCATGGTGGACCGGTTCTTGCTGATGCGCTCCATCCTGCGCCAGCCCGAGGCGGTCTATGATGAACTCGCCGAATACCGGCTGAACCCGCCGCGCGCCTCTGCCGCTGCGCATTGACCCGGACGCCGCATCTGGAGTATGGTATACCACTGAACGTGGCGCGCGCGGGGAGGCTTGTGCCATGGGGCGCCGGTGGCGGAATTCGTATCACCGTCGGCGCCTGCGGATGCAAAGGGGGGAGGCAGCGCGGTGTATATTCCGGAATATCAGGCCAAGGAAATCCTTGCGCAATATGGCGTTACGGTGCCCGAGGGCGGTATCGCCCGCACCGCAGGCGAGGCCGAGGAGCGCGCCCGCGCGCTGAAGGCGGAACGCTTCGCGGTCAAGGCGCAGATCCTCGCGGGCGGGCGCGGGGCCGCCGGGGGCGTGGTCATGGCCCCCACCCCCAGCGCGGTGGGCGAGGCGGCGGGCAAGCTGCTGGGCACGCGGCTGGTCACTGCGCAGACCGATGCAGAGGGCGAGGCGGTGGAGCGCGTCTATGTCGAGGCTGCGGTCGAAGCGGCGCAGGCGCTCTATCTGGCCTTCGTGATCGACCCCACCGGCGCGCGGCCGATGCTGCTGGGCTCGGCCCGCGGCGGCGTGGATTTCGAGAAGGAAGCGCAGGCCGACCCGGAAATCCTGGAAACCCTGCATCTGGCCCATGACGGCAGTATCGACGAGCCCGCGCTGGGTGATTTCATGGCGCGCATCGGCGCCCCCGAAACCGCCCGCGCGGCGCTGCAGACGCTTATCGCCGCCACGGTGCGCGCGGCGCTCCGCAACGACGCGCTCTTCGTCGAGATCAACCCGCTGGTGATTACCCCCGCGCATGAGGCGGTGGCGGTGGACGCCAAGATGATCCTCGATGCCAACGCGCTGTTCCGCCACCCCGAGTTCGAGATCACCGCGCGCGAGGCGGTGCGCGATGAATACGAGCGCGTCGCCCGCGACAATGACCTGAATTTCGTGCGGCTGGACGGCAATATCGGCGTGGTGGTCAACGGCGCCGGGCTTGGGCTGGCCACCAACGACATGATCGCCGAGGCGGGCGGCCGCCCGGCCAATTTCATGGACATCCGCACCACCGCCACCAGCTTCCAAATCGCGCGCGGGATCGAGCTGCTGCTCAATGACCCGGGCGTCAAGGTGCTGCTGGTCAATGTGCATGGCGGCGGCATGACCGTCTGCGACACCGTGGCCGAGGCGCTGAATTTCGCCTATTCGCGCAACAGCCGGAAACTGCCGATCGTGCTGCGCGCGGCGGGGCAGAATGCCGACTGGGCGCGCAGCATCATGAAGGACCGCCGCCTGGCCCATGAAAACGCAGCCACAATGCGCGACGCGGCGGCACGCGCCGTCGCCATCGCCGGCGGAAAGGGGTAAGCCATGGCCATTCTGATTGATGCCGACACGCGGGTGCTGGTGCAGGGGCTGACCGGGCGCGCGGGCACCTTCTACACCGATCTGGCCATCCGCTATGGCACGGAATGCGTGGCGGGGGTGCGGCCGGGCAAGGGTGGCAGCACGCATGTGGGTCTTCCGGTCTTTGACACCGTGGCCGAGGCGCGCGCGGAAACGCAGGCCAACGCCAGCCTGATCATGGTCCCGCCCCACCGCGCGGCGGACGCGATGGTCGAGGCGATCGAGGCAGGGATCAGCGTGATCGTCTGCGTGACCGAACGGGTGCCGGTGCTGGACATGCTGCGGGTGAAGGCGGCGCTCGAGGGGTCCGAAAGCGTGCTGGTGGGGCCGAACTCGCAGGGTGTGTTGTCGCCGGGGCGCTGCAAGATCGGGGTCATGGCCACCCGCGATGCCGCGCCGGGGCCGGTGGGGATTGTCTCGCGCTCGGCCTCGCTCACGTCCGAGGTGGTCGCGCAGACCAGCGCGCTTGGACTGGGGCAATCCACCACCATCGGCATCGGCGGCGACCCGGTGCACGGGATGGGATTCGCCGATGCCCTGGCCCGGTTCCGCGACGATGACGAAACCCGCGCCGTGGTCCTGATCGGCGAGATCGGCGGCACCGAGGAAGAGGCGGCGGCGGAATACCTGCGCGGGAGTGATTTCGGCAAGCCGGTGATTGCGCTGGTGGTGGGGCGCCACGCCC
>SKMI01000233.1 GCA_007121115.1 Paracoccaceae bacterium
CGGCACAGGCCGATACGGTGAATGTGTTCAACTGGTCGGACTACATCACCGACGAGGTTCTGGAACGCTTCACCGCCGAAACCGGCATCACCGTGAACTATGACGTGTTCGACAGCAACGATACGCTGGAGGCACGGTTGCTGGCGGGGTCTTCGGGTTTCGATGTGGTGGTGCCCACCGCCACCTTCATGGAGCGCCAGATCGCCGCCGGGGTCTATCAGCCCATCGACCGCGACATGATCCCCAACTGGGAAAACCTGGACCCCGAGCTGATGGCGGCGGCCGCCAGCCATGACCCGGACAACGCGCACGGGCCGATCTACATGTGGGGCACCACCGGGATCGGCTACAACATCGACATGGTGGCTGAGCGGCTGGGCGAGGATTTCGAGGTCGACACATGGGACATGATCTTCGACCCGGAAATCGCCGCGCAACTGGCCGATTGCGGCATCACCTGGCTGGACAGCCCCACCGACATGTTCCCCGCCGCCTTTGCCTGGATGGGGCTGGACCCGCAGTCCACCGATCCCGCCGATTTCGAGGCCGCGACCGAGATGATGCTGGAGGCGCGGCCCCATGTCCGCTACTTCCATAACTCGCAGTATATCTCGGACCTGGCGAACGGGGAAATCTGCGTCGCCGTGGGCTGGTCCGGCGATGTGCTGCAGGCCGCCGACCGGGCCGAGGAAGCCGACCGCGGCGTCAACGTCTGGTATGCGATCCCGCGTGAAGGCGCGATGCAGTGGTTCGACATGATGGGCATCCCGGCGGACGCGCCGAACCCGGAAAACGCGCACGCCTTCATCAACTTCATCCTGGAGCCGGAAATCACCGCGATGATCACCAACTACGTGTGGTTTCCGAACGCCAACGCGGCCTCGTGGGAGATGGTGGAGGAAGAGATCTTCACCGATCCCGCGATCTTCCCCACCGAGGAGGTGACCGAGACGCTGTTCACCGGCATCACCTATGACACCCGCACCGACCGGGATGTCTCGCGCTTCTGGACCCGGATCCGCACCGGTCAGTAACCGGCCCGACCCGCCCGGCGCATTGCCCGGGCGGGTCTTTTCCTTCCAGCCGCGAAGCCCCCGCCATGCCGCAGCCGCAGATCGCCGCCGATACCCGCCCGTGGCGCGACCCAGCCGCGCGGCCTTTCATCGAAATCCGCAACGTCACCAAGCGGTTCGGCGATTTCACCGCCGTCAGTGACGTGTCGCTGGGCATCCACCGGGGTGAACTCTTCTGCCTGCTCGGCGGGTCGGGCTGCGGCAAGTCCACGCTGCTGCGGATGCTGGCCGGGTTCGAGGTCCCCACCGAAGGCGCGATCGAGATCGACGGGCAGGACATGGCCCGCGTGCCCCCGGACCGCCGCCCCACCAACATGATGTTCCAGTCCTACGCGCTGTTTCCGCACATGACGGTGGAAAAGAACGTGGCCTATGGCCTGCTGCGCGAAGGCAAACCGAAGCGCGAGGCTTATGCGCGCGTGGCCGAGATGCTGAAGCTGGTGAAGCTGGAGCCCTTCGCCCGGCGCAAGCCACATCAGCTTTCGGGCGGGCAACGCCAGCGGGTGGCGCTGGCCCGCGCGCTGATCAAGCAGCCGAAGGTGCTGCTGCTGGACGAACCCCTTGGCGCGCTGGACAAGAAGCTGCGCGAGGAAACCCAGTTCGAACTGATCCGCATTCAGGAAACCCTGGGTGTGACCTTCATCGTCGTCACGCACGATCAGGACGAGGCGATGACGCTGGCCACCCGCATCGGCGTCATGCGCGACGGGGTGATCGAGCAGATCGGCGAGCCGCGCGAGATCTACGAGACCCCGAAATCCCGCTTCGTGGCCGATTTCATCGGTTCCGTGAACCTGTTCGAGGCCACGGTCGAGGCCGCCGCCCCGGACATGATGCGGCTGGCCTGCCCGGATGCGGGCGGCAAGGTGCTGGTCCCGCCGCAGGATGGGCTCAAGCGCGGGCAGACGGTCTGGGGCGCGCTGCGGCCCGAGCGCATCACGCTGAGCCGCGAACGGCCCGAAAGCGCCCGGAACGCGGTGCAGGGCACGGTCGAGGATGTGGGCTACGTGGGTCACATGTCGACGTTCCGCGTGGTGCTGGACACCGGCCGCATGGTGCGCGTGACCGAGCCCAACAACCTGCGCGAGGGCAAGCCGATAAGCTGGGATGAGCGCGTCTGGGCCAGCTTCCGGCCCGAGGCCTTCAAGGTGCTGACCGAATGAGCGCCGATCCTGCCACCCCCCGCGATGACACAGGGGGCAACGCCCTGACCCGCAGCGCGCCCTGGCGTGGGACGGTGCGGGTGTTCGGCTGGCTGGGCATCAGCGGGCGCACGCTGGTGATCGCCATCCCCATGCTCTGGCTGCTGGTCTTCTTCCTGGTGCCGTTCTTCGTGCTGGGTCGGATTTCGCTGGCCGAGGCGATCATCGCCCGCCCGCCCTATACCTCGCTCTGGGAGCGCGATGCCGACGGGACGCTGCAGATCATCGCCACGCTGGAAAACTACCGCTGGCTGGTGCAGGATCGGCTTTACGCCAATGCCTATCTGTCCTCGATCCGCATTGCCGTGATTTCCACCATCTTCGCGCTGCTGATCGGCTATCCCATGGCCTATTTCATCGCCCGCTCGCCGGAACCGCGCCGGTCGATCCTGCTTTTGCTGGTGATCCTGCCGTTCTGGACCAGCTTCCTGTTGCGGGTCTATGCGTGGATGGGGTTCCTGCGGCGCGAAGGCGTGATCAACAACTTCCTGATCTGGGCCGGGGTGATCGACAGTCCGCTGACGATGCTGCAGACCGATTTCGCGGTCTATATCGGCATCGTCTACACCTATCTGCCGTTCATGATCCTGCCGCTTTACGCCAACCTGACCAAGCTCGATAACGCGCATCTGGAGGCGGCGGCGGACCTTGGCGCCTCGCCCATGGTGACCTTCTTCACCGTCACGCTGCCGCTGTCGCTGCCCGGGATCGTGGCGGGCTCCATGCTGGTCTTCATCCCGGCGATTGGCGAATACGTCATCCCTGCGCTGCTGGGCGGTCCGGACACGCTGATGATCGGCCGGGTGTTGTGGGACGAGTTCTTTCAGGCGCGCGACTGGCCGGTGGCCGCGGCGGTGGCGATCGTCATGCTGGTGCTGGTGGTCGCCCCCATCATGTGGCTGCAATCGGTCCAGAACCGGGGGGAACTGAAATGATCGGCCGCGGCTGGGTGCTTCCGCTGGCGGTGGTTCTGGGGTTCGTCTTCCTCTATGCGCCGATCATTTCGCTGGTGGTGTTTTCCTTCAACGAAAGCCGGCTGGTCACGGTCTGGGGCGGGTTTTCGACCCGCTGGTATGGCGAGTTGCTGCGCGACCGGCAGATCCTGAATTCGGCCTGGGTCAGCTTGCAGGTGGCATTCTGGTCGGCGAACCTGGCGGTGATCGTGGGCACGCTGGGGGCCTTCGTGCTGGTGCGGATGGGGCGGTTCTTTGGCCGCTTGCTGCTGACCGGCATGATCACCGCGCCGCTGGTCATGCCCGAGGTGATCACCGGCCTGTCGCTGCTGCTGCTCTTCGTGTCCATGGAACTGACGCTGGGCTGGCCCGCCGGGCGCGGGCTGATCACCATCATCATCGCGCACACCACCTTTTGCGCGGCCTTCGTCGCCGTGATCGCCCAGTCGCGGCTGCGCGACATGGACGAAAGCCTGGAAGAGGCCGCGCGCGATCTGGGCGCGGGGCCGGTGCGGGTGTTCTTCGACATCACCCTGCCGGTGATC
>SKMI01000001.1 GCA_007121115.1 Paracoccaceae bacterium
GAGGGTGGGCGGGGCGCTGAGGGGGCGCTTCCACCGCCCGTCATCATGCCGCACGCATGGGGCAGGGGCTTTCCTTTCCCCATCCGCCGTGAAATAGGGAAGCGCCAAACGATCCCGCCGCAGGAGACGCGCCATGGAGATTCGCGAGGCCCTGACCTTTGACGATGTGCTGCTGGTCCCCGGCGCCTCGGACGTACTGCCGTCCGAAGCCGATACCCGCACGCGGGTCACACAAAGCATCGCCCTGAACATCCCGCTCCTGTCCAGCGCCATGGACACGGTGACAGAATCCCGCATGGCCATCGCCATGGCGCAAGCGGGCGGCATGGGCGTGATCCACCGCAATCTGGATCCTGACGCCCAGGCCGCCGAGGTCCGGCGCGTCAAGCGTTTCGAATCGGGCATCGTCTACAGCCCTGTCACCCTGACCCCGGACCAGACCCTTGCCGATGCCCGCGCGCTGCAGGCCCGCTACAATGTGACCGGCTTTCCGGTGGTGGACGAACGCGGCCGGGTGCTGGGGATTGTGACCAACCGCGACATGCGCTTTGCCACCGATGACCGAACGCCCGTGCACGTGATGATGACCGGCGACAACCTGGCCATCCTGCGCGAACCCGCCGACCGCGACGAGGCGCGCAGCCTGATGCAGGCGCGCCGGATCGAAAAGCTGCTGGTCACCGATTCCGAGGGGCGGCTGACGGGGCTGCTGACGCTGAAGGACATCGACAAGGCGGTGCTCAACCCCACGGCCTGCAAGGACGAGCTGGGCCGGTTGCGCGTCGCTGCCGCCACCACCGTGGGCGACGCGGGCTTCGCCCGGTCCGAGGCGCTGATCGATGCGGGCTGCGACCTGATCGTCATCGACACCGCGCACGGCCATTCGGCGGGCGTGGCGCAGGCGGTGGAGCGGATCAAGCTTCTGTCCAATGCCGTGCAGGTGGTGGCCGGAAATGTCGCCACCGCCGAGGCGACGCGCGCGCTGATCGACGCGGGCGCCGACGCGGTCAAGGTCGGCATCGGGCCGGGGTCGATCTGCACCACGCGGGTGGTGGCGGGCGTGGGCGTGCCGCAACTGACCGCGATCCTGGATTGCGCCGAGGCAGCGGGCGATGTGCCGGTGATTGCCGACGGGGGTATTCGCGCCTCGGGCGATTTTGCCAAGGCGATTGCGGCGGGGGCGTCCTGCGCCATGGTCGGCAGCGCCATGGCCGGGACCGACGAAAGCCCGGGCGAGGTGATCCTCTATCAGGGTCGCAGCTACAAGAGCTATCGCGGCATGGGGTCACTGGGCGCCATGGCGCGCGGCTCGGCGGACCGCTACTTCCAGAAGGATGCCGCCAGCGACAAGCTGGTGCCCGAAGGGATCGAGGGGCAGGTTCCCTACAAGGGCGGCGCGGGCACTGTGATCCACCAGCTTGTCGGCGGGCTGCGCGCGGCGATGGGCTATACCGGCAACCGCACCATCGCGCAGATGCGCGGCGGCTGTCGGCTGATCCGGATCAGCAATGCGGGGCTGCGCGAAAGCCATGTGCATGACGTGCAGATCACCCGCGAAAGCCCCAACTATCGCGTGGGCTGACAGGGCGGGGCGCCTGCCCAGGCGGGGCGCGGCAACCTCACCGAGCCGTATACCCCTCCGTCATGCTCAGGTGGAGCAGTGCGCCCGTCCCGGATGAATGGGCGCGATGGACGGCCACCACACACGGTGTGCGGTTGCCCGGCAGGCGGGTGCATCATGGCCGTGACTGCGCCGCCTCCGCACCCGTGGTCAGCAGCAGCGTGAGTTGCGCGGGGGCGATCGGCTGAACGAACTCCACCCCGATGTCTGTGCCCCGGGTCCAGCGTGTCCAGCCCCGAATCTCGATCCCGCCACAGAGCAGGATCAGCGGCGCATCCGGCCGCAGGTGATCCGGGCCGCGTATCCGGGCGCCCGAACGGCTGATGTCCTGCAACCGTGCCGAGAAGAGACCGCCCTGATGCAAGACGCGGATTGCAAGCGCGCAAGGCTGGCGGATGGTGCTGCGCACGGCAGGCCCCTTGGACTTCGGGAGACGATGGCGGGATGTTGCTGCAACGAGGTTGCAGAAAGGTGAACGCGGGATTCCCGCGCGGGGTCACTCAGGCGATTGCGGACCCGGCGCCGTAAGACCCGGGTCAATGGTCAGCCGACGAAGGCCTTTTCCACCACGTATTCCGCAGGCTCGCTGTTGGCGCCTTCGCGCAGCCCGGCCTCTTCCAGGATCGCCTTCATGTCGGTGTTGAAATCGAGCGAGCCGCAGACCATGCCCCGGTCCGCGACCGGGTCCAACGGCGGAACCCCGAGATCGGCAAAGACCTTGCCCGAGGTCAGGTTGTCGGTGATCCGCCCCCCGCGCGCGCTCTCTTCCTGGGTGGTGGTGGGATAGTAGAGCAGCTTGTCGCCCACGAATTCGCCGATCAGCGGGTCTTCGGGCAGGCTTTCGACAAGCTGGCGGCCATATTCCAGTTCGGCCTTCTGGCGGCAGGTGTGCATCAGGATCACCTGCTCGAATTTCTCGTAGGTCTCGGGGTCGCGCAACAGGCTGGCGAAGGGGGCCACCCCGGTGCCGGTGGCGAAAAGCCACAGCCGCTTGCCCGGCAGCAGCGCGTCCAGCACCAGCGTGCCCACCGGCTTGGGGCGCAGGATGATTTCATCGCCCGGCTGGATATGCTGCAACTTCGAGGTCAGCGGGCCGTCGGGCACCTTGATCGAGTAGAATTCCAGTTCCTCGTCCCAGGACGGCGAGGCGATGGAATAGGCGCGCAGCAGCGGCTTGCCGTTGTCGCCCAAGAGCCCGATCATCACGAACTCGCCGGACCGGAACCGCAGGGAGCGCGGGCGGGTGCAGCGGAAGGAAAACAGCCGGTCGGTCCAGTGCGTCACTTCGGTGACGGTCTGCGCGTCGGGCAGGGCCTTGGCGGCGGGGGTGATCTTCTGAAGGTCGGTCATGCAGTCTGGCCTGTTTTCGATGGGTGGTCCGTTCCGGCGCGGTCGCTCCGTTGCATCGCCCCGTCGCCGCTTCGCCGCGTCATTTGTGCCCTGAACCGCGTGGTCGCGCAATTGCGGCGCTTCAGCGCGCACCCTTGTCACGGAGGGCGGTTGGCACAATGACCTGGATCAAGGCCTGTCCGGGGCGAAATACGCTTCTCGCTGCATGATGGCAAGCGGTTGGCGCCGCTGGGCGGGAAGGTATTCCGCAGGATGGATTGCAGGTTGCCATTTGCGGGAAATATTCCTAAAGGAGGCTGCGGACTGCTAGGCGAACGCCAGACGGGACGGAGAGGTGCGCCATGTCGATCAAGCTCGATGATCTGGATCGCCGGATCCTCGCCACGTTGCAGGAGGACGCAAGCCAGTCGCTCGACGAGATTGCGCGCCAGGTCGGGTCCAGCAAGACGCCCGTGTGGAACCGGATTCGCAAGATGCGCGAGGGCGGCGTGATCCAGCGCCAGACCGTTCTGCTGGAGGCCGAGGCGCTGGGGCTGGAGGCGTGTTTCTTCGTCCTGATCCGCACCTCCGCGCACGAGGCCGACTGGCAGGCGCGCTTCCTGCGCGCGGTCCGCGCCCGGCCCGAGGTGCTGGAGGCGCACCGGCTGGCGGGCGATATCGACTACATCCTCAAAGTGCGGGTGCGCAATGCGCGGGCCTATGACACATTCTATCAGGCGCTGATCGCCGAGGTCCGAATCTTCAACGTGACCGCGCTCCTGTCGATGGAAGAGATCAAGTTCACCACCGCCTTGCCGCTGGACCCGGCGCGGGATTGAACGGCGGGCGGCTCAGGTGGTGGCGGGTGCGCCCGCGGAAGTGGCGCCGCTGCGCAGGAAGAGGTAGAGCGGCAACCCGCAGCTGACCCCGATGCAATAGGTGGCCGGGATCGCCAGCAGGCCCCACCAGTTGCGGGTGCGGATGCTTTCGACCAGCACCCAGACCGTGAGCGTGACCGCCGCCACGGTCAGGTCCCAGACCAGCCCCGATGTGGCCGCATTGGCGTGCCAGGCGTCCACCATGGCCATGATCGACCATTCGTTCTGCATGAACCATGTGATGAACCAGTACATCGGATGAATGGTGCCCCAGATCGCGAGGGCCAGCCAGAAAAGGCGCAGCGGGGTCATGGTCTGTCTCCCTGTGTTTGGTTCGGGGGAGATAGGTCACGCGCGGTGCAGGGTCCATGACGCAGTGCAGGGCAGGGGCGCTCCCGCCCGTCTTCCGTCCGCTGACGCGTCCGTCATCCCGTTGGGCCAGGCGCGCGCCTTGCGGCGCGCGCGGGCGGGTAGGGATCATGCCGGTGCATGGGGCACTGGCCTGTTCGGGCAATGGGAGCAGCAGGCGCGGGCCTGCGGTTCGGTGCGTGGCAGTTGTCCCGGTCCGGTTGACCCGCGAGCTTGCGGAAACGCGTGTTCCTCACAGGGTTACTGCGGATGGTGTTATCGATACGCTTCGAACCGTTCAGCCGGGCACGGTTTACCTCGACAAATAGGTTAATTTCATGCAGCGTATTCGCCCGAGACGAGAATGCTTCTCATGGGATCAGAGGGCGGATCGGTGGCGCGAGAGTGTGATGTAATCGTCGTCGACGATGACCATGATATCCTGCGTCTTGTCGGCCGGGCGCTTTCGGGCGAAGGTTTCGGGGTTCGCCTGACCTCATCGCTCGAGGAATGCCGCGATGCGATGAAGACGTTTGACGCGTCCCTCTTTGTCATCGACGTGAAACTCCCGGATGGCAGCGGTTTGACGCTGCTGCAAGAGATCAGGGCGCGTAGCAATGCAGGGATACTCATGCTCTCGGGGCGTGCTGAAGAGATTGATCAGGTTCTCGGGCTGGAGATGGGGGCGGATGACTACCTCGCAAAGCCAGTGCGCCCGCGCGAACTCGTCGCAAGACTGCGCGCGCTCGAAAGGCGTCTTTTCCCCGCGCCGGTTGAATCGCCTGAGACGACAACCGGCCCCACGCCGGATTTTGTCATTGCCGGATACGGTCTGTTCCTGAGCGCGCGCAGGCTTGTGAGTCCCTCGGGTCGCGATGTTGCGCTCACGGCAGCCGAGTTCGATGTGCTTGCCGCTCTGGTTGAGTTCAAGGGAAAGGTTGCGAGCCGGGATCAGATCATCGAGGCGGTCCGCCGCCGCAACTGGTCCGGGAATGAGCGCGCCATCGACGGGATCATCAGCCGCCTGCGCCGAAAGCTGCCCCCGCAGGGCGCGCGGCAGCATTTCATAAGGACCGTGCATGGTGTCGGTTACATGATCACGTCCTGAGTTGTGGCATCGGGGCCATACTACCCATGATTGCATAAAATTTTAAAAATTCGCCCTGATGTTGCCGCCAGGGTTGTGGACAACGATCCTCAAGAACCAAGCACAGGAGGGCATCATGTCCGTCAGCATCTTCCGTTATGGACGCAGGCTCGGCACCTCGATCAAGCTGCCGGTGAGTTATCGCGAGAAGGGCTCCTGGCAACCGCAGGTTAACGACCACTTCCCTGATTTCACTGCCGTGACCACCCGCGGCTCGTTGAGCCTGCACGACTGGGCGCGCGGCAACTGGGTTTACCTTATGTCGCACCCGGCAGCCTTCACGCCGGTATGCAGCACCGAGCTGGGTGAGCTGGCAAAGCGCGCGGGAGAGTTCGAAGAGCGCAATGTGAGGATCATCGCGCTGACGCGTGATACGGTCGACCAGATCGGCGCCTGGACCCGCCAGATCGAGGCGATCTATGATGCCCGCGTCAGCTTTCCGCATATCGCGGACCCCGAGGGCGTGATTTCCCGTGCCTGCGGGCTGATCTCGCGCGAGGCGGGATCGGACGGGAAGATGTGCGCGCGCCGCACCTATCTGCTCGACCCCAAGGGGGTGATTCGCGCGATCTTCGACTACCCGATGGCTGTCGGGCGTTCCGTGGATGAAGCCCTGCGCACCATCGACGCGCTTCAGATCGCCAGCAACTTCGGCGCCTTCACTCCCGGAGACTGGAAACTGGGCGAGCCGTTGCTGGTGGCGGACAAGGAGTCGGAGCGCGGGATCAAGCGTTTCATAGGACGTCAGATCCGCGTGCTGGCGCCGTATCTGAAGCTTGTCGACCTGTGCAAGCGGACCGATGAGGACACGCGCAGGTCGGCGCCGGAGGCCAGGGGGTCGACAAGCTCGGCCCGCTCGGTCGAACGCAAATCGGTCATGGCGCGGCTGGTGACACCGCCCAGGGGCGCTGACGACGACAGTGCGCACCAGCACCTGTTCGAGGAACGTGACGACGGCGGCGCGGCGTCCCCGCATCTCAGGGCCTTGCGCCATCACTGAAACCCCCATCCCGGCGGCGAGGTTGCCGCAGGATACCATGCGTTGCTTCGTGGGAAGCGGCACGCCAAGGGTTTGCGTGTGTGTAGGAGAGTGACATGAAATCGGACATCATCATCGGGGACATCCCGTCAAAAAAGGCGATCCCTGCAGCCCTGACCGAGAACAAGCGGCCCTCCGTTGCGCGCCGGGTGCTGGTGCTTGATGACGAGAACGACGTGGCAAATACCATTGCCGCACAGGTATCCGCGCTCGGCCACGAGGCACGGGCGGTGACGGATCACGAAGCCTTTGACAAGGAAATGGCCGAGTTCCGGCCCGAAATCCTGATTATCGACACCTGCATGCCCGGGCATGACGCTCTTGACGTGGTCCGGGACCTGAAAGCCACCTGCGAGGCGCAGATCATCGTGACCAGCGGGTACGGACGCCGCATGATCGAAACGGTGATCCATTCGGCGCGGCACTACGGGCACGATGTGCTCGGAGCCTTGCCCAAGCCCATCCGCCGCAAGGCGCTCGACGGATTGCTGCAGGAGGCGCTTGTACGCGCAGCGCCGCCACCGGCCAAGACCGCGCCGGGGAACGTGTTGCCCGCGCCCACCGCTGTCGAACTGCGCGAAGCCCTGCAGCGCGGCGAATTCACCGCGTATTTCCAGCCGAAGCGCTGCCTGAAGACAAATACCATCTGCGGGTTCGAGGCCCTGGCGCGCTGGAAGCATCCGCGCCACAGGGTGCTGTCGCCCAGTGCGTTCCTGCCGCAGGTTCACGAGCACGGGCTGGATGACGAACTGTCCAACCTGATGCTGGACCAGGCCTGCGGTTTCATCGCAAGACTGCCGGACCCCGGGTTGCGTGTCGCGATCAACTGCGCGCTGCCGACTGTGCAGCTGCCTGAATTCCGGGAACGGCTTGATGCTGCGGTCATGCGCCACAAGCTTATCCCGGCCAGGTTGACCATCGAAGTCACCGAATCCGGCAAGTCGGAGCTGTCGCAAGGGGCAATCGAGACACTGGCGAAGCTGCGCATGGCCGGGTACGGGCTTGCGATCGATGATTTCGGCACCGGTGTGTCGTCGCTCATGCGGTTGGTCCGGGCACCCTTTTCGGAACTCAAGATCGACCGCAGCTTTGTTCTGGGCCTGACCAAGTCCGATGAATCGCGGGACATTGTGGCATCTCTGGTCAGGCTGGGCCGCACGCTGGAGATGGCTGTCAGCGTCGGCGGGATCGAGGACGAGGCGACGCTGGAGTGCATCACCGCGCTGGGTTGCGATGTCGCGCAGGGCTGTCTTATCGGGCGGCCAATGCCCGCCGACGCAGCTGCGCGGATGTATCGGGAAAAACTGGGCGTGTGACAGCCGCTGTGGACTTTTGTGCGCTTGTTTTGCATGCTGGACGCACGTTTTTCGAGCAGACCACGAGCGGCAGAATTGATCGACATTACCTCCGAGCAGTTGGACGCCTTCGGTCTTCTGCCACATCCGGTCTGGGTGTTCGGACAGGACAGTATGGAGGTGTTGGCCGCGAATGCCGCCGCCTGCGTCTGGCTGGGATATGCGCGCGACGACATCATCGGGCTGAACATCGCCGACATCCGCCCGCCCGAAGAACGCGAGGCCCTGCGCGCCCGGCTTGCCACCTTTCTGGCCGATGAGCATTCGGATGTGGCCGCCTATCCCGACAAGTGGCAGATCAGGACCCGTTCGGGGGCCGTGCATCATGCTTCGGTGCATTGGCGGAAGGTCATGCATGGTGGCCAGCCCGCCGTGCTTGCCACCTTCACCGATCTGACCGCCGAACATCGGGTGACAGAGCGGTTGCAGGAACGCGAACGCGACTTGGCACAACAGGTTGGGCGGTCGCCACTCGCCGACAGCACCTTTGCCCGCCTGTTTGACGCGGCGCCCGGACAGATGCTGGTCCTCGAACCCGAAACGCATGTGATCCTTGCCGGCACCGCCGAGTTTGCGCAGGCCACGGGAAAGCGCCCTTCGGAACTGCGCGGGCGCGGCTTCTTCGATGCGTTCCCGCCGGCGCCGGGGGAGGAAGGCGCGCGCGACATGGAGCGGCTGCGCAACTCCTTCCGCCGGGTTGAACGCTCGAAGGCGACGGACGTGCTTCCGGTCGTGCGCTACGCGGTCACGGGGCCTGACGGCGTGCTGCGCGACCGCGTCTGGAGCGTCCTCAACACCCCGGTCTTGGACGACCACGACGCGCTGGAGTTCATTATCCTGCGGTTGCTCGATGTCACCGAGCTTTCCGCGGATGCGCGGCACATCGACGGGGCCGATGGCAACGCCGGTGCGCTTTCCGGCATGGTTCATGACCTGATCCTGCGTGCCGACGAGACCGAATCACGGCTGGTGCGGCTTGCCTCGCTCGAGGCGCGTTTGCAGAGCGCCGAAGAACTGCTTGGCATGGGTGAGTGGGAATACGATCTGGACGAGGCGCGGAACGAGTGGTCGGAAAAGGTGTACGAACTTTATGGCTGGCCCAAGGATCAGCCCGCTCCCGACCGTAACGCCTATTTCGATCTGGTGCATCCGGAGGACAAGCCGCAGGTGCTCGCGAACGCCCTGATCTTCAGGGATGGGCCCGGCAACAAGTACCAGTTCAGGCACCGGATCGTCCGCCCGGATGGCGACGTCAGGGTCATGCGCGGCACCGGCAAGCGTTACCGGATTGGCGGCAGGGACCGTGTGATCGGTGTTGTGCAGGACATTACCGAAATCATCGGGATCACGGATGAACTGAAACAGGCGGCTGACCTGATCGATCTGGCCGGGGAAAAGGTGCGGCTGGGCGGCTGGCGGGTTGATATGGACAGCAACCGGCTGACATGGACCGCCGGCACCTTCCGTATTCATGAGATCGACAGCGGCGAGGAGCCATCGCTGGACGAGGCTATCGCCTACTATGCGCCCGAATACCGCGATACGATTTCCGAAGCACTCGGGCTCTGCGCAAGCGAAGGGCAGGATTTCGACGAATTTTGCCAGCTGGTGACCGCGAAGGGCAAGCGCATCTGGGTGCGCGCGATGGGTGTTCCGGTGCATGACGATGCGGGCCGGATCATCGCCGTGCAAGGCGCATTGCAGGACATCAGCGACATACGGCTGGCCGAGGAGCGCCTGAACGAGGCGCTGTTCCAGCGCGCCAGCGTGCTGGAAAACATCAGCGAGGCGTTCTTCACCCTCGATGACGACTGGCGGTTTACCTATGTCAACGCTCAGGCCGAGCGGCTGCTGCAGCGCCGACGCGATGAGTTGCTGGGCCGCATCGTCTGGGACGAATTCCCCGAAGCCTTGGGCAGCACCTTCCAGAAGAACTATGAACTGGTGCGTGCAGACGGCCAGGGTCGGCGCTTCACCGAGTTCTTCGCACCGCTGGAGACCTGGTTCGAGGTCAACGCCAGCGCGGTGCCGGACGGGCTTGCGGTCTATTTCCGTGATGTCACGCAGGAGCGGCGCCGCAACGAGCAACTGCAGTTTCTGGGACTGGCGGTCGAAAACCTCAACGACATGATCCTTGTCACCGATGCGCGGCTCGATGCGCCTGACGGACCCAAGATCACATTTGTCAATCCGGCCTTCAGCCGGATCATGGGATACGCGGACAAGGAGGTTCTGGGACAAACCCCGCGCATGTTCCAGGGCCCCGAGACCGACCGCGTGGAACGGGACCGCATCCGCGCGGCGCTGGAGCAGGGCCATCCGGTCAGGGGCGAGTTGATCAACTACCGCAAGGACGGGCGGGCCTACTGGCTGGAACTCGTCGTAACCCCGGTGCATGACGAGACGGGAAAGGTCGTCAGCTTCGTGTCTATCCAGCGCGACATTTCCGAACGCAAGCAGGCCGAACAGGCCAACCGGATCCACGAGGAACGCTTCCGGCTGGTGGCGGCGCTGTCCAGCGACGCGATCTGGGACCTGGACCTTCAGACCGGCAATCTGTGGTGGAGCCCCGGCCTGACCGAGATCTTCGGCCACGCGCCCGAACCCGACCAATGGACAACCACCACCTGGCGCGAGCATGTTCATCCGGACGACCTGGAGCGGATCCTGCAGCTTGAAGAAGACGCAATGGACAGCGGCGCGCGCCGGTTCACCCAGGAATATCGCTTCCGAATGGGCGATGGCTCGTGGGCGCTGGTCTCGGACAGCGGGATCATCTTTCGCGACGATGCCGGGAAGCCCGTGCGCATGCTGGGTAGCCTGACGAACATCAGCGAGGAACGAGCCGCCGAGGAACGCCGACAACAGACGCAGCGCCTTGAGGCGATCGGGAAGCTCACGGGCGGCGTCGCGCATGATTTCAACAACATCCTGACGGTCATTCTGGGCAACGCCGAGATTCTGTTCGACCACCTCGCCGACAATCCGCAGGCACAGGCCATGGCCGATGTGACAGTCAGGGCTGCCGAGCGCGGCGCCGAACTGACCGA
Source organism: Paracoccaceae bacterium (assembly GCA_007121115.1). Classification (GTDB taxonomy): domain Bacteria; phylum Pseudomonadota; class Alphaproteobacteria; order Rhodobacterales; family Rhodobacteraceae; genus Rhabdonatronobacter. Next base: position 10,768 of record SKMI01000001.1, read on the forward strand.
TCAGTTGCTGGCCTTCGCCCGCCGCAAGCCGCTGGAACCGCAGGTGCTGGATCTCAATGAACGTCTGCCCCTGGCCGTGACACTCATTCGCCGCACCCTGCCCGAAAACATCGATATCGAAATCGACCGGGCGCCCGATTTGTGGATGGCCGAAGTGGACCCCGGCCAGCTTGAGGTTGCGTTGCTCAACCTGGCCGTCAACGCGCGTGACGCCATGCCCGATGGCGGAAGCCTGACGATCGAGACGCACAACAGCTGGCTGGATGAAGACTACGCCGCCAACCATGCCGAAGTCACACCCGGCGAGTATGTGCTGCTTTCGGTGTCGGATACCGGGCACGGAATGGATCAGGACACCCTTCACCGTGCTTTCGAACCCTTCTACACCACCAAGGAAGTGGGCAAGGGAAGTGGCCTTGGCCTGAGCATGGTCTTCGGGTTCGTCAAGCAGTCCGGCGGGCATGTGAAGATCTATTCGGAACTTGGCGAAGGCAGCACGGTCAAGATCTATTTTCCCCGCGTGCACCTCGAGGCGACGCAGCTTGATGGAGCGTTGGAGCGCAGAAGCGTTCCAGGCGGAAACGAGACGATCCTCGTCGTCGAGGACGACGCCCCTGTCCGCGAAAACCTTTGCAAGCAACTCCGGGGCCTTGGCTACAGTATCATCAGCGCAGCCAACGCCGATGAGGCCTTGAAGATCATCGCGCAGCGCGATGACATTGACCTGTTGCTGACAGATGTCATCATGCCGGGAAGCATGCATGGCGGGGAGCTGGCCAAGGCCGCGCAGGCCGCGCGGCCGGGGTTACGGGTTCTTTTCACCTCGGGCTACACGGAGAACGCGATTGTTCACAACGGTCGGCTTGATGCAGGCGTCGCCTTTCTGGGCAAGCCTTACCGACTGAGAGAGCTTGCGCACAAGGTGCGTGTTGCCCTTGCGGCCGAACCGCGCTTGCCGTCGATGTGATCGATCCACGGCCCTGCAACCTGCGCCGCGCCCGGGCAGGGGATCGGGCCGCGTGTAGGTGCCTGCCGATCAATCCCGGGGCAGCACCCGCTGAAGAAGCGTGATCAGATCATTGCGCCGGAACGGCTTGCGCAGAAAATTCTGGCCTTCCCGCAGCTTCGCGCCCGCACCCGCCGGGGCCTCATGATAGCCGGATGTGAAGATCACCGGCAGACCGGGGCACGTCACCTCGACCCGCCTTGCCAGATCAAGCCCGGACTCGCCACCAGGCAACACGATGTCGGAAAGCAACAGGTCGAAACGGGTATCGGAGGCGAGCACGGAAACCGCTTCGGCGACCGTACCCACGGCCGTGACTTCGTAACCGAGGGATGCGAGCAGGGCAGTCAGATGGTCGCGCACCATGTCCTGATCCTCGACAAGCAGGATATGCCCCGCCCCCTCGCGTTCCGCCTTGCCCGGCGCTGCAGCAAGCGTGTGTGCCGTTCCGGCAGATGCTACCGCCGGCAGGTAGACGCTGACCTGCGTGCCACTGCCCGGTTCGGACTGAATCTCCACGATGCCTTTCGACTGATGCGCAAAGCCCTGCACCATCGACAGACCGAGGCCGCTGCCGCCACCCGGCCCCTTCGTAGTGAAGAACGGCTCGAACGCGGATCGCCGGGTGGCCTCGTCCATCCCATGTCCGCTATCGGTCACGGAGACCACGACATAACGCCCCGGCGTCAACCCCTGCACGGCGGGCGTGCAGTCTGCTGCTACCTCGGCGTTGCGCAGCCCGATGGTGAGCACGCCGCCGCCGGACATCGCATCGCGTGCATTGATGCACAGATTGAGTAACGCGCTTTCCAGCTGGCTGGGGTCGGTTCGGCACTTCCACAAGCCGGGCGCCACGTCGAGCCTGATGTCGATCTGCTCGCCCAGCGTGCGCGCGATGATCTGGCTCATCTCGCCGATCGATTGTGCCATGTCGATGGACTGCGGTGCCATCGGTTGCTTGCGCGCAAAGGACAGGAGCTGGTTGATCAGCCGCGCACTCCGGTCGACCGCCCGGTTGGCGACATCGAGGTTCTGCCGCGCCTCCGGATCGTCTCCGAAAGAATCTTCCAGCGCCTCGAGGCTGCCCATCACGATTGTCAGAAGATTGTTGAAGTCATGGGCCATGCCGCCGGTGAGCTTGCCCATCGCTTCGATCCTTTGCGATTGCAGCAATCGCTCTTCCATCTTGCGCTGCTCGGTGATGTCGACCAGGCTACCGATCATGCGCACCGCTTCGCCTTCGGCGTTGCGCAGGATGATCCCCTCATCGCGCACCCAGACATAGGTGCCGTCACCGGTCAGGAAGCGGTATTCCTGATTCCAACGGTCATTACCCTCGTTCATGATCCTGTCGAACTGGCGCATGGTGCCGTCAATGTCATCGGGGTGGATGCGCCGGGTCCATTTTTCCAGCGACCCCTGCATTTCCGCAGGATCGAGGCCGAAGTTCTGTTGCAGCCCGTCGCCCGCCCAGAGCGTGTCACGGCGGATGTCGAAGTCCCAGATCACATCCGAGGTGGCCCGCGTGACCAGTTCAAGACGCTCCTGTGCCGCATGTGCCGCGGTGATATCCATTTCGCATATGACGAC
>SKMI01000358.1 GCA_007121115.1 Paracoccaceae bacterium
CGCGCGGCACGCGCGGCGCTTCGCCGGGGGCGGGAGCACCCCCTTGACCTTTTCCAGCCGGAAGATTGCGCGCGGCGCCCTCGATCAGGGCGTCAGCCCTCGGCCTGCGCCTCCGACCGGGACTTGCCGGCCACGTCCTGCGCAAGGGTCGCGGCCATGAAGCGGTCCAGATCGCCGTCCAGCACGCCCTGGGTGTCCGAGGTTTCGACCGACGTGCGCAGGTCCTTGACCATCTGATAGGGCTGCAGCACGTAGGAGCGGATCTGATTGCCCCAGCCCGCCTCGCCCTTGGCGTCATGCTGCGCTTCGATCGCCTCGGTCCGCTTGCGCAACTCCAGCTCATAGAGCCGCGATTTCAGCGCGTTCATGGCGATCTCGCGGTTCTGGTGCTGGGATTTCATCGAACTGGTGACCACGATATTCGTCGGAATATGCGTGATCCGCACCGCCGAGTCGGTGGTGTTCACATGCTGCCCGCCCGCGCCCGAGGACCGGAACGTGTCGATCCGTATATCCGAGGGGTTGACCACCACCTCGATATTGTCATCCACCACCGGATAGACCCAGACCGACGAAAACGAGGTATGCCGCCGCGCCGCGCTGTCATAGGGCGAAATGCGCACCAGCCGGTGCACGCCGCTTTCGGACTTCAGCCAGCCATAGGCGTTGTGCCCGCTGATCCGGTAAGCCGCCGAACGGATGCCCGCCTCCTCGCCCGGGCTTTCCGACAGAAGCTCCACCTTGTAGCCGCGCTTTTCGGCCCAGCGCACGTACATGCGCGCCAGCATCGCCGCCCAGTCGCAGCTTTCCGTGCCCCCGGCCCCGGCGTTGATCTCGAGGAAGGTGTCGTTGGCGTCGGCCTCGCCGTTCAGCAGCGCCTCGATCTCCTTCTCGGCGGCGCGTTCGGCCAGCGCCTTGAGCGCGGCCTCGGCCTCGGCCACGATCTCGCTGTCGCTCTCGGCCTCGCCCATCTCGATCAGGTCGATCTGGTCCTGCAGCTCCTGCGACATGGACTCGTGCTGGGCCAGCGCGTCGGCCAGCACCTGCCGGTCGCGCATCAGCTTCTGCGCGCGCTCCGGATCGTTCCACAGGTCCGGATCCTCGGTCATGGCGTCGAACTCTTCCAGCCGGTAGCGCGCGGTGTCGATATCCATGCGCTGGCCCAGCAGCGCCAGCGACTTGCGGATGGTCTCGATGGTGGTTTGCGTCTCGGCGCGCATGGCGGTCTTCCGTTCCGGTTACGAGGCGTGCTTAGCGCGGCCACCGTACGGGGGCAAGCATCCGGCGGGGGCTGCGCGGACCCGGCAGATGAGTCAGCGCCGTCAGGTCAATGCCCTCTGGTCAGTAGAGCCCGCCGCTCGACACCGATCCGAAACTGGCCGAGCCGCCCGTGCTGCCGCTCTCGCCACCGCCTTCCTGAATTTCCGGGCCCTGGGCACCGTCGAAGAGCGGCAGGTTGGAGCCCATGGCGAAGCCGCCGTCGATCAGCGCCGAGAGACCGAAGATCGGCTCTTCGCCGGCGTGGAAATACTCGGACACCACATTGGGGCCGGTGGCATCGTCGGGGAGACGCGCGCCAGTGCTGCGGTCGATCTTGATGAAGTAGCCGCCCGGCGGCACTTCGAAACGGCCACCGCCGTAGCGCTGGATCGCCTCGGCCATGAAGCGCTGGAACACCGGACCGCAGGTGCCGCCACCCGAAACGCCACGCCCCAGCGGGCGCGGACGGTCATGGCCGATGTAACAGCCGGCAGCGATGTTCGAACTGTAGCCCACGAACCAGACATCGCGCGAGTCATTGGTAGTGCCGGTCTTGCCCGCCACCGGCACCGGCAGGTTGATCGACCGGCCCGTGCCGCGCTGGATAACGCCTTCCATCATCGAGGTGAGCTGATACGCGGTCACCGCATTCATCACCCGCTGACGCTCGGCGGTGATCCGGGGCGCGGCATGCGCCGCCAGCCCGGCTTCGGAACAGTTCACGCATTCGCGCTGATCGTGGCGATAGACGGTCCGGCCCCAGCGGTCCTGCACCCGGTCGACCAGCGTCGGCTCCACCCGCTCGCCGCCGTTGGCGAACATGGCATAGGCGGCGACCATGCGGAACAGCGTGGTTTCCTGGCTGCCCAGAGCGTTCGCCAGATTGGTCTGCGCCCGGTCGAACACGCCAAAGCGTTCGGCATAGCGGCCCACCGTGTCCATGCCGATCTCCTGCGCCATGCGCACGGTCATCAGGTTGCGCGATTGTTCGATCCCGGTGCGCACCGGGGTGGGGCCATAGAAGCGGTTGGTGGCGTTGGTGGGCCGCCAGATACCCTGCGCGGTGTCCACTTCGATGGGCGCGTCGATGACGATGGTGGCCGGGCTGAACCCGGAATCCAGCGCCGCCGCATAGACAAACGGCTTGAAGGCCGAACCGGGCTGACGCTGCGCCTGGGTGGCGCGGTTGAACACCGAATGCTGATAGGAAAACCCGCCCTGCATGGCCAGCACGCGACCGGAATTCACGTCCATGGCCATGAAGGCGCCCTGCACCTCGGGCACCTGCCGCAGCGACCAGCGCTGAAAGCTGCCGTCGCTGTCCGAGGTGAGGGCGCGCACATGCACCACATCGCCCACCGACAGGTTGTCCGAAAGCGACCCGCGCAGCCAGTTGATATCGGCGCGTTCGATCGCGCCGGGTTCGTCGATATCCTCGATCCCCATGACCGCGCGGTCGGGCGACACGTCCAGCACCACCGCCGGGTGCCAGGTGTTGCCAAGGTGGATGTCGCGCGCCACATCCGCCCGCGCCAGTTCCGCGCGCCAGACCTCTTCGTTGTCCAGCAACTCGGGGTCGATGGTTTCGCCCGTGCCGCGCCAGGTACCGCGCGACCGGTCGTAACGCTCCAGCGCTTCCTGCAGGGCCATCGCGGCGATCTGCTGCAAATCGGGGTCCACGGTCGCGCGGATGCTCAGGCCCCCGCCGAAGAATTCTTCCTCGCCGAAGCTGCCCGAAAGCTGACGGCGGATTTCATCGGTGAAATAGTCGCGCGGCGGCAGCGATTGGCGGAAGCCCTCGATCTCGCCCCCCTGGACGGTTGCCAGCGGGGTCGCCACGGCCTCCTGAAACTCGGCGCGGGTGATGAAGCCGTTGTCGAGCATCTGCCGCAGCACCCAGTTGCGCCGCGCCGTGACGCGCTCGCGTGCACGGACGGGATGGTATTGCGACGGCGCCTGCGGCAGCGCGGCGAGGAACGCGGCCTCGTGCAGGTCCAGCTCGTCCAGCGTCTTGTTGAAATAGCTCTGCGCGGCGGCGGTCACGCCATAGGAGTTCTGACCGAGGAAGATCTCGTTCAGGTAAAGCTCCAGAATCTGGTCCTTGCTCAGCGTCTGTTCGACCCGCGTGGCCAGGATGATCTCGCGGATCTTGCGCTCGCCCGTGCGGTCGCCCGACAGCAGGAAGTTCTTCATCACCTGCTGGGTGATGGTCGAGGCCCCGCGCACGGTCTGCCCGCGCGTGGCCACGGCCTCATAGGCGGCGGCAGCGATGGCACGGCCATCGAACCCGGTGTGGGCGAAGAAGTTCCGGTCCTCGGCGGCGATGAAGGCATCCTTCACCCGGGACGGAATGTCGTCGATGGGCGTGAACAGACGCCGTTCCTGGGCGAATTCGTCGATCAACTCCCCTTCGCCGGAAAACACCCGGCTGATGCTGGGGGGCGCGTAATTGGCAAGCTGTTCATGGCTGGGCAGGTCGCGCCCATACATCCAGAACACGCC
>SKMI01000328.1 GCA_007121115.1 Paracoccaceae bacterium
CCGCGCACCCTGTCGCTGAAGCGATGACGGATTTCGAAATGCGCATCACTGATTGAACCGTACTTGAAATACGAATCGACAGTCGATCTCCACCTTGCTCTTACCACATTTGCGACCATCACCTGTATCTCACCGTCGAGATAAGACTTTACGCCTTCCTTGATAGAGTCTCTCAGCAGGCCGATAACATCAGAAAGATTCCTGATATTGGCGCTTGCAGGGTGCGTACCCTTCCAGAGCGTTCCAAGAAACCTTATTCCCGCGCTCGCCATGAGCATTTCTCTGTTGAGGTCCAGGGCCCATATCGCAATCTGCGGCGTTATTTGGTCACGTCTTGCATTGACACGAAAAATGTCTTTCAAAATCTTCTTTGTGAACTCGATCAATTGATCTTCGCTAAGAGTTGCCATGTAGACGCCCTCCTTGATTCAAGAATCATTTTCCGGGTGGCCTGATGCCTGACGTCAATATCGCCCGTGACGACATCCCCAAAGTGCTGTGCGATCTGCCACCAATGTCGCCGAATCAGGTCGACCGGACAAGCTTTTTCCGCATCAAGCGGCATCTGTGGGCGCGCAAACGCCGGGAACCGGCCTGAACGGGCCGTAGCGGCGGCGTCCCTGCAGCGACGTTTTTCAGTGCGCCAGTCCGAGCGTTCCTGCAGGTTTGGTAAAGTTTGAGCTGGAGGTCTCTGCATGTCGTTACGGGCACGGCACGTTCAAGGGACGAAAGATCGGGCGAATGCGGCAGTTCTCGGGCGTGTATTCTGATAATTCGGGAAACTCGCAGACGGCGTTTGCGGCGTAAGCTGCAAGTCGGTAAACCCGCGTCGATGCAATCACGGAACAAGGACGCATGAGCACCATCGATGCCACCGCCCTGCTGGCCGCCGAACGCTGGCTTCGGTTCCATGACCTGCGCGCGGGGCCGGGGTTCGGGTCGGTCACGCTTTGGGTCGATGCCGCCGAGCCGGCGCAGACTGAAACACCGCTGGGCAGCGGCAGCGACCGGATCGACCGGATCATCGGCCCGGTGCACGCCATCGAATCGGGACCGGGGAGCCTGCGATACCGGGTCGTGTTCCGTGATTGCGTGGCCTGGACATGGCGCGATGAGAGTTATGCGCTGCCCGAGGAGAGCGAGGATCACAGCACCATGCTGCGGTGCTACCGTTCCTCGCGGTTTCTGGATTATTGCCGCGCGTCCGGGTTCGCCGAGGGCATGACCGACCGCCCGCTGGAGCATTTCGCCGTGGTGACGCTGGATGCGATCCTCGATGTGCTCTGCCCCGAGTCGCCCGAAGTCACGGCCCGCCCGGTGCCGCAGGACTGAGCCGGTGCGCATTTGTCTGACCGGGGAAGCGCCCGCTCAAGGTGCCCCGCCCACCCACCATGCACCCTTCGCGGGCGCTGCCTGCGCGTTGCGCAGGCGGGCACTCAGGTGCCGATGTAGCGGTCCTTGCGGTGGTTGACGGCGATGATCAGGTTGACGATGAAGGCCCCCAGCGCCGAGTAGAGCACCAGGAGCGGGTCGATCACCGCGAGCGCCGCGGCAAACAGCACCGCATCGAAGCCCAGTTGTACCCAGCCCGCCTGCACCGCCAGCCGGTCCTGCATCCACAGCGCGAGGATCCCCACCCCGCCCAGGCTGGCGCGGTGACGAAACAGCGCCAGCAGCCCCGGCCCGGTGACGGTGCCGAACAGGATCGCCGCCGCCAGCGGGTGCAATCTGTCGAAGCTGACGAACTCGGGTATGATCAGGGTGAAGCCGGACAGCAGCCCCACCGCGATGAAGGTGCGCAGCGTGAACCCCATCCCCATGCGCGCCAGCGCCAGCGCGTAGAAGGGCAGGTTGACCACGAAGAACACCGCGCCGAAGCTCCAGCCCGTGACGTAGCCGATCAGCACCGCCAGCCCCGCGGTCTGCCCGGTGACCAGCCCGGCCGAGGTCAGGATGTGGATGCCCAGCGCGCAGATGAGCGCGCCGAACACCAGCCCCTGCGCGTCCTCGAACAGGGTGTGGGGCTTGGGGGTGACGGCTTCGGACATGGGGCTCAATGCGTTGCGGTGCCTGAAAACAGGTTGATGACCAGAATGCCGGTCATGATCAGCGCGATCCCCGCCACGGCGGGCAGGTCCAGCCGCTGACCGAACATCAGGTAGCCGATGATGGCGATGAAGCAAATGCCGAGCCCCGACCAGATGGCATAGGCCACACCGACGGGGATGTATTTCAGCGCAATCGCCAGCAGGTAGAAGGAGATCGCATAGCCCACCACCACCACCGCCGATGGCCCGGCGCGGGTGAATTGCTGGCTGGCCTGCAACGCGGTGGTGCCGATGGTTTCAAAAAGGACGGCGAGGCCGAGTAACAGCCAGTGCATGACGCATACTCCGATGGGTGAGGGGCGCCCAAGCAGTGCCAGAAACCCCCGTCCGGGGCAAGCAACCGGGGTGTGCGCCGCGCGGCGCATCCAGGCGCTGCCTTGTGCGCCCGTGCACAGCACCATGGCGGATGGGTAGAATCATCGGCTCCGCATCCCTACGTGATTGGGCAGAGTTGAACGTTCCGCGCGATCGCCGCTGTTGGCGCCATTCGGGTGCCACGCAGGGCGCGCGCCCTCGAAAGAGGCGACAAAGGAGAAATCGAGACGATGTCGCAACCCGAAGGTGACCTGAAAAAGCAGAAACGCCGCCATATCGGCCCGCTGGCCGGTATCTCCATTGCGCTGGGTGTCGCACTGCTGCTGTTCGTGGGGTATCTGTTCTATTCGGTGGACAGCGAGCCCGCTGTCGATGCCGTGGATGCCCCGGCAGAGCTGCCGGAAACCGGTCTGCCCGCCGAAGGCACGGACACCGGCGCGACAACTGTCGAGCCCACCGCACCGCAGGTGATCGAGGAAGAACCCGCGCCCGAGCCAGCGCCGCTCCCAGGCGAGTGACAAGGCTGTCGGTGCGGCTATTGAGGAAGCGGCAACAGGAAACCCCCGCAGCACCGCTGCGGGGGGTTTCCATTCTGACGCAAAGCTCCGGTCGCGCGGCTCAGCCGACGATTTCCAGACCCGAGAAGAAGAAGGCGATCTCGACCGCGGCGGTTTCCGGCGCATCCGAGCCGTGCACCGAATTCTCGCCGACCGACTGGGCGAATTCGGCGCGGATCGTCCCGGCGGCGGCATCGGCGGGGTTGGTGGCGCCCATGACCTCGCGGTTCTTGGTGATCGCACCGTCGCCTTCCAGCACCTGCACCACCACCGGCGCCGAGGCCATGAACTCGCACAGCTCGTCATAAAAGGGGCGCTCCTTGTGCACCTCGTAGAACTTGCCCGCCTGCGCCTTGGTCAGGTGGATGCGCTTCTGCGCGACGATCCGCAGGCCCGCCTCCTCGAACTTGGCGTTGATCTTGCCGGTCAGGTTACGGCGCGTGGCGTCGGGCTTGATGATGGACAGCGTGCGTTCGAGGGCCATGGATCGTGTCTCCGTGTGAAAGGGAAGCCGCACTCCGGGGCGGCAGGTTGTTTTGCCACGGCGCTCTAGCACGCGCCCCGGCAGGGGAAAAGCCCCGGAAGACGGGCCGCGCAAACGGGTCGCGCATCAGCGCGCGCTGCAAGGCGTCAGGGCGTTTTCGGGGGCCGGACATGAAGCGGGCGCCCCGCCATCATGTGACGGGGCGCCCGTGGTCGCGCTGCGAAAGGTGTGCCCGTCAGTTGCCGCCAAGTCCGTCGCCACCACCCATGGTGTCGCCACCACCCATGGTGTCGCC
>SKMI01000314.1 GCA_007121115.1 Paracoccaceae bacterium
CGGTTCGACTGCGCGCCGCTGAACGGCCCGTCGGCGCTGGAGCGGGTCTGCGTCACCCCTGCCATACCGGCGAAAGCGATACCCTGATCGGTGCTGCGCGCAAGCCCGACCGTGCCGCCAAGAACCTGAACATCGTGATCGAGGGAGGTGCCGGTGCCCTTGCTGGAAGAAACGTTGCAGGCGGCGATAGGTTGATGCAACTTCAGGGCGAGTGGGGCGCTCTGACGCGATATGGGTCAAGTTCACCGTTCGGGCGCTGATCATCCCCAGCACAAGCAGGCAGAGCGTTTCAAGACGCATCTTGCCGAGGCGCAGGTGAGGCGCTAGCCTCTTCTGCAGATCGGCGAGAGAATAGCTGGTCATGGGCGAACTCCTTGCAGGGAAAGGGTCCGGGTTCAGAATCCATCTCGTCGGTCGTTTCCACCCCCAAAATCAGCTAATCACGCCAGTGTCGTGTAGTGTGGGATGCTGCACAGCTTCTTCCTCAACATCCCCAAGGATCTGGACGAAAGCGCCATGGTCGATGGCTGCACCCGATTTCAGGCCTTCTGCCATGTCATTGTCCCGGTCATGTGGCCAGGGCCGCGCGTCAGCCGGTGTCTGACCCGAAAAAGGCGCGCCGCGCAGAAGCTTTTCCTGGTCTTGGAGTCGGTTCGCTCAGCCCGGATCAGTCCAGTCCCGGCGCATCCAGCATGTGGCGCCCGCGCGCGTCCTCGACCTCGATCACCCACAGGTCCGGGTCGAAACCGCGCTGGCGGGTGACGGTGGCATCCATGTCGCGCTCGGGACCGTCGGCCAGCACCTGCCAGACGCGCCCGCCGGTGGCCAGGTCGGTTTCGCGTTGCCAGAGCTGCGCGGTGCCGTCCAGCCGCGCGAGCTTCACCAGCACCGCGCCGGCCGTGGCGTCGCCGCGGGCGATGACGTAAGCGGGGATGCCCTCGGCCTGAAGCCGGTGCAGATAGGCCGCCACCCAGACATGACTGGCCAGCCGTGGCCCGCTCATGCGATGACCGTCTGATCGGATGGGAACCGCCACCAGGAAGCCCAGCCCGCACTTGCGCGGGCAGCGCCTACAAGGATCGAAAAGACTGAGCTTGCGGGGTGGGAGGGTGGGCGCGGCCCGAGGGCGCCTCTGCCCCCCACCTGCCGCCCCGCCCTCCCGGCCCGGTCGCAGCGCCGCATGCTCATGCGTTTCCGTCGCGGAAATCCAGCCCCATTTCGCTGTAGCGCGCGGCCTCGTCCTGCCAGCCCTCGCGCACCTTCACCTGCAGGAACAGATGCACGGTGCGGTCCAGAAAAGCCGCGATCTCGGCCCGCGCGGCCTGGCCGATGGCCTTGATCGTCTCGCCCCGGTGACCCAGCACGATCCCCTTGTGCCCGTCGCGGCTGACATAGATCACCTGATCGATCCGGACCGACCCGTCCTTGCGCTCCTGCCAGGATTCGGTTTCCACGGTCAGGTTGTAGGGCAGTTCCTCGTGCAGTCGCAGGGTCAGCTTCTCGCGCGTCATTTCGGCGGCTATCATGCGCATGGGCAAATCGGCGATTTGATCCTCGGGGTAAAGCCAGGGCCCCTCGGGCAGCGCGCCCGCGATCCAGGCCCGCAGGTCGTCCACCCCGTGCCCCTTCTCGGCCGAGATCATGAAGGTCCGCGCGAAGGGATAAGCCGCGTTCAGATCGGCGCTGAGCGCCAGCAGCGCCTCGGCCTTCACGCGGTCGATCTTGTTGATGGCCAGCGCCACGGTCTGGTTCGGCGCCACCCGTTCGGCCAGCGCATCCAGGATGGCGCGCACGCCGTCGGTCAGGCCGCGATGCGCCTCGACCAGCAGCACCACCACATCGGCGTCCGCGGCCCCCCCCCAGGCGGCGGCGACCATGGCGCGGTCCAGCCGCCGACGCGGGCGGAACAGCCCCGGCGTGTCCACGAATATGATCTGCGCCGCCCCCTCCATGGCCACGCCGCGGATCCGGGTGCGGGTTGTCTGCACCTTGTGCGTGACGATCGAGACCTTGGCACCGACCATCCGGTTCAGGAGCGTGGATTTGCCCGCATTGGGCTCGCCGATCAGGGCGGCGAATCCAGCGCGGGTGGGGGTGTCGTTCTCAGTCATCGGGGCCTTGCATCCTTTCCAGCAGCGTGGCGGCGGCGGCCATTTCCGCCTGCCGCTTGGACCCGGCCTGCGCGGCCGCGGCCTCGCCGCTTTCCAGCCGTGCCTCGACCGTGAAGGAGGGCGCATGGTCGGGACCGTCGCGCCCGGTTTCGGCGTAGACCGGCGGGGCCTGGCCGCGCGCCTGCGCCCATTCCTGCAGCGCGGTCTTGGGGTCGCGGGCCACTTCCGCGCCGCCCGCCAGCCGGTCGGCCCAGAGCCGCAGCACCAGCGCGCGCGCCACCTCGAACCCCGCGTCCAGATGCACGGCGGCGATCACCGCTTCCAGCGCATCGGCCAGAATTGCGTCCTTGCGCCGCCCGCCCGAAAGCATTTCAGATCGGCCCAGCCGCAGCGCTGCGCCCAGATCGACGGCGCGCGCTACTTCGGCGCAGGTTTCCTTGCGCACCAGCGCGTTATAGCGCCTCGCCAGCGTGCCCTCGCGCGCGTCCGGGTCGGCGGCGTGGAGCACCTCGGCGATCACCACGCCCAGCACCCGGTCGCCCAGAAACTCCAGCCGCTGGTTGTCCGGACGTGTGGCCGAGGCGACCGAGCCATGGGTCAGCGCCTCGCGCAGCAACTCGGGGTTGGCGAAACGGTGCCCGATACGGTCGCAGAACGCGGCATGGGCGCCCGAGAGTTTCACCGCAACCTCACGAAGAACCGGTCCGACCGCCAGGTCCAGAAGAACAGCATCGAGGTTCCGGCCGACGAGAACACCACATGCCGCGCCCGTCCGATCAGGTGGTCAAAGGGCACCATGCCGACCCCGCCCACGTTGCGCGGCGCGCGGCTGTCGAGCGAGTTGTCGCGATTGTCCCCCATGAAGAAGAAATGCCCGTCTGGCACGGTGAAGGTGGGGGTATTGTCGCCGGGGCTGTTGTCGGTGATGTTGAGCACCGGGTAGGAGACTCCGTTGGGCAGGGTTTCGATGAAGCGCGACTTCTCGCAAGCGCCGCCCTCGCCCACCGGGGCGTTTTCGCAGCGCGGGAACTGGCGCAAGCTGCCCTGACGTTCATAGGTTTCGACGAAGACGCCATCGGGATCCTGCGGCACTCCCTCGTCGTTCAGGAACAGGGTTCCGTCGCGCATCTGCACCCGGTCGCCGGGCAGGCCGACCACGCGCTTGATGTAATCCGCACCGGTGCCCGGGTGGCGGAAGACGACGATGTCGCCATGGTCGGGTTCGCGCCCGAAGATGCGGCCCGAGATCGGGCACAGACCGAAGGGGCAGGACCAGCGCGAATAGCCATAGGCCATCTTGTTGACGAACAGGAAATCGCCGATCAGCAGCGTTTCCTTCATCGAGCCGGAAGGGATCCAGAATGGCTGGAAGAACAGGGTGCGGAAGATGCCTGCGATCAGCAGCGCATAGACGATGGTCTTGACCGACTCCCAGATGCCGTCCTTCTTGCCGTCGATGCTTGCCATGCGCGCTGTCCTGTCTCTGGTCGGCCTGCGGGGGGCGCAGGGTCCGGGGCTTCATGGGCAGAGCGGTGCGGCGTGTCAAGGCAGCGGGAAGTCCCGGACCGCCGGGGTGGGTCAAAACCCTGCGTCTGTGCTTCCGGGCCGGGTGCATGCAGGGTTAAGGGGGCTCCCGCGCCC
>SKMI01000246.1 GCA_007121115.1 Paracoccaceae bacterium
CACCCGCACGCCCCGAGGGCGCTTTCGCACCCACAGCAGCCGGCTGCGCGGTCTGGCCGGGCGGGCCTTTGATACGCACCACAGACGGTTTTCCTGCACCTTGTCGGCACCGCATTGATTTCCCCCGCCCCGCACCGCACTCTGCGCCCATGTCGCAGACCGCCCGTTTCACCGCCCTGACCCGCTGCCCGCTGCCCCATGACCGCGCCGCGGGTGACGAGGCGCGGGCGCTGTTTCCGGACCTCTCGACCGACCTTGGCGACCTGATCGCCGGAACTGCCGGGTGCAGCCCTTATCTGAAGGCGCTGATGACGCGCGAGGCCGAGTGGCTGCCCCGCGCGCTGGACGCCGGGCCGGATACCGCCGTGGCGGATCAACTCGCCGCGCTGACCGAACCCTCGGACGACCCGCTTGCCCCGCGCCTGCGGCAGGCCAAGCGCCGGGTGGCCCTGATCGCAGCACTGGCCGATCTGGGCGGCATCTGGCCGCTGGACGCGCTCACCGGCGCGCTGACTGATCTGGCCGATGCCGCTACGCAGGCCGCGCTGACCGACGCACTGGCCCACGAGATCCGGCGCGGCAAGCTGCCCGGTGCGGCGCCCGAGGATGCCGCCACCGGGGCGGGGATGGTGGTGCTGGCCATGGGCAAGATGGGCGCGCGCGAACTCAACTATTCATCGGACGTCGACCTGATCTGCCTGTTCGACGAAACCCGCTTTCCCGAGGCCGACTACCACGACGCGCGCGCCGCCTTCATCCGCGCCACGCGCAAGATGTGCGCGCTACTCTCGGACCACACCGGCGATGGCTATGTCTTCCGCACCGACCTGCGCCTGCGCCCGGACCCTTCGGTCACCCCCGTCTGCCTGTCGATGGAGGCCGCCGAGCGCTATTACGAATCGCTGGGCCGGACATGGGAGCGCGCGGCCTATATCAAGGCGCGGCCCTGCGCGGGCGATCTGGATGCGGGGCAGCGGTTTCTGGACACGCTGACGCCCTTCGTCTGGCGGCGCCATCTGGATTTCGCCGCCATCCAGGACGCCCACGACATGCGCCTGCGCATCCGCGAACACAAGGGGCTGGGCGGGCCGCTGACGCTCGAAGGGCACAACGTCAAGCTGGGCCGCGGCGGCATCCGCGAGATCGAATTCTTCACCCAGACCCGGCAGATCATCGCCGGCGGCCGCGACCCGGACCTGCGCAGCCCCCGGACCGAAGCCGCGCTGGCCGCACTGGCCGCGAAGGGCTGGGTGCCGCGCGACGTGGCGCAGGAACTGGCCGAGAACTACCGCCACCACCGCGAGGTCGAACACCGGCTGCAGATGATCCAGGACGCGCAGACCCAGATCATGCCCACCGCGCCCGAAGGGTTCGACCGGCTGGCCCGCTTCATGGGCGACTCCGACACCGCCGCCTGGCGCAAGGGCGTGAAAACCCGCTTCGCCCGCGTTCATGAATTGACCGAAGGATTCTTCGCCCCCGGCACCGATCAGGCGCCCGAGCCGGACCTGTCCGAGAGCGCGCGCAGGATCGTCGCCGGATGGCCCGCCTATGCCGCGCTGCGCTCCAGCCGCGCGCAGCAGATTTTCGAGCGCCTGCGCCCCGAGTTGATGCGCCGCCTGCACAAGGCCGCCAACCCGGATGAAGCGCTGGTCCAGTTCGACCGCTTCCTGAGCGGCCTGCCCGCGGGCGTGCAGCTATTCTCGCTGTTCGAGGCGAACCCGCCGCTGATCGACCTGATCGTCGACATCTGCGCCACCGCGCCCCGGCTGGCGGCCTATCTGTCGCGCAACGCCGCCGTGCTGGACGCGGTGATCGGCGGCGATTTCTTCGCCCCCTGGCCCGATACGGCGACGCTGGCGCGGGGGCTCGCCGACCGGCTGGCCGGGATCGACGACTACGAGCGCAAGCTCGACGCCGCGCGGGTCTGGGCGCGCGAATGGCACTTTCGCATCGGTGTGCACCACCTGCGCGGGCTGATCGACGCCTTCGAGGCTGGCGGCCAGTATGCGCAACTGGCAGAGGCGACGCTGAGCGCGCTCTGGCCCGAGGTGGTGGCCGAATTCGCCCGCAAGCACGGGGACCCACCCGGGCGCGGGGCGGTGGTGCTGGGCATGGGCTCGCTGGGCGCGGCGCGGCTCAATGCGGCCTCGGACCTCGACCTGATCGTGATCTATGACCCGGCGGGGGTCGAGGGCTCGGACGGCCGCCGCCCGCTGGCCGCCCGGCCCTATTACGCGCGGCTGACGCAGGCGTTCGTGACCGCGCTTTCGGCCCCCATGGCCGAGGGGCGGCTTTACGAGGTCGACATGCGCCTGCGCCCCTCGGGGCGGCAGGGGCCGGTGGCGACCGCGCTCGAATCGTTCCGCAACTACCAGCGCGACGAGGCCTGGACCTGGGAGCATCTGGCGCTGACCCGCGCGCGCCGCGTGGCGGGCAGCGCCGAGTTGGGCGGCGAGGTCGAGGGCTTCCGCCGCTGCCTTCTGCCCGAGAAGGGGCGCGGGGCAGACCTGCGCGCCGATGTCGCCCGGATGCGTGCGCGCCTGGCCGAGGCCAAGCCCGGCGATGGCCGCTGGAACGCCAAGGACGGCCCGGGCCGGATCCAGGACATCGAACTCGCCGCCCAGACCTGCGCCCTGCTGGCGGGCAGCCACGTCCACCGGACCGAGGCGCAGTTGCGCGCCGGGCGCGGCGCGGGCACGCTGAGCGCGAAGGCCGAAGCCGCACTGCTGGACGCCTATCGCCTGTGCTGGCAGCTGCAGTGTGCGGGCCGCCTGCTGGCCGATGATCTGGGGCGGCTCGAGGATCTGGGCGAAGGCGGGCAGGCGCTGATCCTGCGCGAGACCGGGTTCGGCACGCTGGACGCGCTGGCCGAGGCGCTGGAGGCGCATTGCGCAGCAGCGGCGCAGGCGGTGACGGAACTGCTGGACAGCGGGGCCTGAGTGCGCCAATGCTGGCAACCACGGCCACGCCCAACCAGACCCGAGCTTTGCGCATGGACCTTCAGACCGCCGACCCCAAGGGGTTGATCCGCGAAAGCTACCGCATCGACGGGATAACGGACGCCGAATGCCGTTCGATCCTGATCGACTGGGCGCTGAGCCTGCCCGCAGGCGCCGGATCCGATGCAGCCCTGGCGCGGCTGCTGGCGACCTATGGCGAAGCGGCCCCGGAGCACCCGATGACCGCGCTCCTGCGCGCGGGTCTCACGACCACTGAACCTCGCTCCAGACGCGGCGGCCGTGCCGCCCGCGTTCCCACGCGCGAGACGTGAGCGAAGCCGCCGGAGAGGGCCCGCAACGCGCCTTGCGGTCGTGCCCGCCCCACACGCCCCCCCATGCGCCCCACGGGACCGGGGGTCAGCCCTTGCCCCGCGGCGCTCGCCGCAACCGATAAACCCCCTCCGGCAGGTTCAGCGCCGCACCCAGATCGCGCAGTTGCGCCAGCGACAGGGTGATCCGCTGCTCGCGGTCCTCGCGCGGGTCGTATTGGGTCACCGTCACGCAATCCTCGAAGGCGTTGATCACCAGGTCCTCCTGCAAGGGAATACCCTTGTCGGTGCCCTCGTCCACAAGGGTGATGACGGTGGCGTCGAAATCGTGCTCGATGGTGAACATGGTCATTTTCCTCCGTCCCGGATCAGGAAACCGGCGTCGGTACGCATCCCGCCCGACGCCTGCGTCGGGCTGCGCCTGCGGCGCGCGCGGGGTCGGGTGGTTGGGGGCGGTCCGCAGGCGCTTCC